>JAYTHH010000095.1:0-18279 GCA_043732745.1 Rhodospirillales bacterium | reverse complement strand
CGCTGCCGCCGGACGTGGAGCAAGCACTGCTCGATGGCATTGCCGAGCTAGCCGGGATCTTCGAGATACACCTGGCAGATGCGCCGCGGGGTGAGCGGCTTCGTTCCGGGCTAGTATGCGCAATCGTTGGTCCAACGAATGCCGGCAAATCCTCGCTGATAAATGCGCTCAGCCGGCGTGATGTGGCGATCGTGTCGCCCCAAGCCGGGACGACGCGGGATGTTCTGGAAGCACGGATTGAGATCGCTGGAGTGCCGGTGACATTGTTGGACACCGCCGGATTGCGGGAGACAACGGACCCGGTGGAAGCCGAGGGGGTGCGACGCGCCCTGGCGCGCATGTCTAAGGCGGATCTGATCCTGTCGCTGCGCGAGGCAACCGGCCAACCTTGGGCGGGGCCGGCAACAGTGACGCCACCCGAAATTGGGGCGACGCAAACGGACATGACGCGGGCAGCAGTCGTGCTTGTCACCACCAAGAGTGACCTCTCGATCGGCCTGAACCCTACCGGGATCGCGATCAGCACGCTGACCGGCGCGGGGATGGCGGATCTGATGGCGTGCCTGGAGCGAGAAGTGACTGGGCTTGCCGGATTGGTGGCATCACCAGTGGTATCGCGGGCGCGACACCGCGCCAGCCTGACGACATCTGCGGCGCATCTGCGCGCTGCACTGAAAGCACCCTGGGCGGAGTTGCGGGGAGAAGAGCTACGCCTGGCCATGCTGGCGCTCGGGCGGGTGACAGGTGCCGTGGGGGTGGAAGACATCCTTGATTCGGTGTTCAGCCAGTTCTGTATCGGCAAGTAGCCAACGGTATTCGCGGCGTGACAGCGAAAATCGCCGCGGCGGGCAAAATGGCCTAAAAGCACCCAGGTTCTGGATGGCCCGCTTCCAGTCGGGCCAGCGGTCAATTTTTGAAGGATAAGCAACGATGCGTTCCCGCTTTGATGTGGTGGTGGTGGGTGGCGGCCACGCCGGTTGCGAGGCCGCGGCGGCGGCGGCGCGCACGGGTGCGTCTACCTTGCTGCTGACACACCGGCTCGACACGATCGGCGAGATGTCGTGCAACCCGGCTATCGGCGGGATCGGCAAAGGGCATCTGGTTCGCGAGATCGATGCGTTGGATGGCGTGATGGGCCGCGCCGCCGATGCGGCCGGAATTCACTTCAAGTTGTTGAACCGCAGCAAGGGTCCCGCCGTACGTGGCCCGCGGGCGCAGGCGGATCGGGCGCTATATCGCACCGCCATTCAAACGCTGCTGGCAGAGCAACCCAATCTGGAGATCCGGGCAGGTTCGGTTGAAGACCTGGTACTGGACGACAAGGGGCAGCTTTCTGCCATTCTGTGTGCCGATGGGACGTCCATCGCGTGCGGGGCGGCGGTGGTCACCGCAGGCACATTCTTGCGGGGCATAACGCATATCGGCCCAGCATCCACACCGGCCGGGCGCTTCAACGAGGCGCCGTCGGTGGGTCTGGCGCAGACCTTGGAGCGGCTTGGTCTGCCGATGGGCCGGCTAAAGACCGGCACACCGCCGCGGCTGGATCGTCGCAGCATCGATTGGGACGGGCTGGAACAGGATCATGGCGATGCGGTGCCAGAGCTGTTCAGCACGATGTCGCTAGGGGTCGTGAACCCGCAGATCTCGTGCCGGGTGACCGGAACAACCGCGCAGACACATGAGCTGATCCGTACGCATCTGCATTCGTCGGCCGTGTATGGCGGGCAGATCTCGGGGCGTGGGCCGCGCTATTGCCCGTCCATCGAAGACAAGGTGTTTCGCTTTCCGGATCGTGCCCGGCATCAGATTTTTCTAGAGCCGGAGGGACTGGATGACAACACGGTCTATCCGAACGGCATCTCTACAAGCTTTCCGGCGAACATACAGGCAGCGTTGATCGCGACCATTCCAGGGTTAGAGCATGCCCGCATCCTGCGGCCTGGCTATGCGGTGGAATACGACTTTGTCGATCCGCGCGCATTGTCTGCCTCACTGGAGCTAAAGGCCGTGCCGAGGCTTTTTCTGGCGGGGCAGATCAATGGCACAACCGGATATGAGGAAGCCGCGGCGCAGGGCATCGTCGCCGGCCTCAACGCGGCACGTAGGACATCCGGCGATATCGCCGCGGTGTTTGACCGCGCAGAAGCCTATATCGGCGTTTTGATCGACGATCTGGTGACCCAGGGCGTGTCGGAGCCGTACCGCATGTTTACCTCTCGGGCGGAGTATCGCCTGACCTTGCGCGCCGATAACGCCGATCTGCGGCTAACGCGGCGGGGCATTGCATTGGGGTGTATCGGGGCGAGGCGGGCTGCCTCCTTCGCCGTTTACGAGGCGGATGTCGCTGCAACCACGGACCGTGCGGCGCAAAACGTGTTGGCGGCAGCGGAACTTCAGGATCTCGGGCTGTCCCATCGCCCGGATGGCACGGCGAAGTCGGTGCTGGACGTACTTGGCACTTTCGGCGTTTCCCGGAATTCGCTATTCGCCCAAAGGCCATGGTTGCGTGACATTCCAGCGCGCGTGCTGGATAGCGTGACGAGCGCCTCACTTTATGCCGGCTATCTGCCCAGGCAGGAGGCCGAGATTCGGGGCTTTCGCCGCGAAGATGCGCTGGCGATCGCTGACGATATCGACTTTACCCGGATTGGGGGCTTGTCAACCGAATTGCGTGAGAAACTGACACTCGCCCGACCAGCGACTGTTGGGGCTGCCTCGCGCATCCAGGGCATGACACCCGCGGCGCTCACGGCCATCGCTGGCTATGCGCGGAAAGAGCGCATGCAGACAGCACCGGCAGGCTCGGATTGTTTCACGTGAAACCGTCCGATGGAAAAAGCGGCGGAACCGCAACAGTTGTTTCACGTGAAACACAGGAGCGGCTCGACGCCTTTATTTGCCTACTTTTTAAATGGAACAGAACCATTAATCTGATCTCGCGAAAGGATGAGGCAGAGATATGGCCGCGCCACGTCCAGGACGCACTGCAACTCATCAGCTTCCTTCCGGAAATTCCCGGGCCGATGATCGACCTCGGCTCAGGCGCGGGGTTTCCCGGCCTCGTGTTGGCCATCGCAACGCAACGCCAGGTTCATCTGATAGAATCAGACCACCGGAAATCGGCCTTTCTGCGCGAAGCCACGCGCGTGACGGGAGCGTCTGCCACGATCCACACCGCGCGGATCGAGACAATTGCGCTGCCTAAAGTCCGCGTCGTCACCGCCCGTGCCGTTGCCCCGCTGGACCAGCTGATCGGGCTGGCACAGAATTTCTTGCTGCACGACGGGTTTCTGCTCGCCCCCAAAGGCACCAATGCATTCGCGGAATTGACGGCTGCCAGAACGCAGTGGCACATGACCGTTCAGTCCGCGCCCAGCATGACCAGCGCTGACGCAACCATCTTCAAAATCAGCGAGGTCCGCCGTGTTGGAAGCGACACCTGACGCCACGCGCCATGCGGCGCGGAAACCTGCAACTGGGGCCACAATCATCGCCGTCGCCAATCAAAAAGGCGGCGTGGGTAAGACCACAACGGCGATCAACCTGGCCGCCGCCCTGGCAGAATGCGGCAAGCGTGTCCTGCTGGTAGACCTAGACCCACAAGGGAATGCCTCCACCGGCCTGGGCGTCAGCCGGTCTGAGCGCGGCGCTGGAACCTATGCGCTTCTGACCGAGTCAGTTGCCGCCCTCGCGGTAACGCAGCGAACCTCAATCGCCAATCTATCAATTATCGCAGCCGAGCCAGATTTGGCTGGCGCGGAGATTGAGCTGGTCACGCGCGATGATCGGGAGTTTCGACTTCGCGCAGCCCTGCGCGCCGAGAGCATGGCTGCCGCACAGCACGATTTCATCGTCATCGACTGTCCACCCAGCCTTGGCCTGCTCACCTTGAACGGCCTTGTCGCAGCACACGCCGTTGTCGTGCCGCTGCAATGCGAATTCTTCGCCCTGGAGGGTTTAAGTCAACTGATGCGAACGGTGGAAGCCGTGCGCCATCGGTTGAATCCCTCATTGTTCCTCGAAGGCATTTTGCTGACGATGTATGATAGACGGAACAATCTGTCGGATCTGGTGGCTGATGATGCGAGAAGCTTCTTCGGAGACAAGGTCTATGGAACCGTGATCCCCCGCAATATCAGAATTTCGGAGGCGCCGAGCCACGGCAAACCCGTGATCACCTATGACCCGAGATCTCCGGGTGCACAGGCCTATGTAAGGTTAGCGCAAGAATTTCTCGAACGACATCAAGTATCGGCAGGACGCAAGCCATGAATGCCAAGGAGCTCAACCCACGCCTCGGGCGCGGACTCGCTGCCCTGTTGGGTGATGCGGGCCAGGGCAAGCCGCCAAACTCCGCAACCGGCGTGAAGATAATCCCAGTGGAACATCTGGAGCCTGGTCCGTACCAGCCACGCGGCGCGATGGACCCCGCAGCGCTTGCCGATCTTGTCGATTCGATCAAGGCGCGTGGCATTCTTCAGCCCTTGCTGGCCCGCCCGCATCCCACGCAGATTGGGCGCTATCAGATCATCGCCGGTGAGCGGCGCTGGCGTGCTTCGCAGGAAGCTGGCCTTCACGATGTGCCGGTGCTGGTCCGCGATTTGTCAGACGTGGAGACAATGGCTGCCGGCCTGGTGGAGAACCTGCAACGCCAGGATCTCAACGCCATCGAAGAGGCGGAGGGCTACAAACGCCTGTTCGATGAGTTCGGCATGACGCAGGAAGTTTTGGCGGAAGCCGTCGGCAAATCCCGCAGCCACATCGCCAACACCGTCCGGCTGCTGAACCTGCCGCTGACCGTGCGAAACGAGGTGAAGAACGGAGCTTTGTCGCCGGGACATGCGCGAGCCCTGCTGACGCATCCGGAGCCGGAAAAAGCGGCACTGGCAGTCATTGCACGGGGTCTGAACGTGCGGCAGACCGAAGCGCTGGCGCGCCGCAAGGCAGATGCCGCAGCAGGGGCAACATACCCAGCAAAGCCCAAGGATCCAGAAACCCAAGCATTAGAGCGAGATCTCGCGGCCCAACTGGGCCTAAAGGTCGATATACTCTTCGATGGAAAAGGCGGGACGATTCGCCTGCATTATCGCTCACTTGACCAGCTCGATGGGATCGTCCGGTTACTCAAAGGGGCATAATGCTGGAGGGCCGAAACGTCACAGGGGGTGTGAATTCACTTTTGGCTCGTCTATTCATCAAATTTATGTAAATAAATTTGCCCAATATCAAATACTATTTTTTGGACGTATTTTCACAACTGTTTGGCTATATTTCCCGTCTTCGCACGCGTAACCATTTCAGCAGAGTTTTGGAAAACAGATTTGGAACTGGGCCAGAAAATGCAGAACAGCACGATCGCCGCCTCGGCTGAGCCGACAAACCGCCTCGCTGCGGCTGCCAATCGAATTCTATCGGGCGAGGTCGCCGGTATTCCTGTGGCGATCGTCGCATGCGCTGTCGCCGCTGCCATTCTTGGCGGGATCGTTGCGATAACGGCTGGCGCCTGAAGCCTCATCGCGCGCCGGGCTGGCCGGCGACGGCGCGCCAAATATGACTCATACCAAACCGATTGGATAAAATTGCCCTATGAGACAACGGTCAGATCGATGATCTGGCCTTTTTCATGCCTGTCAGGCCCAGCGTGGCATCAGCTTTTGGGCGTTGCCGCGCTCGATCTTCTTCAAATCCTCCAAACCGAAAATCTCCCGCAGACCGCGCACCTGTTCCGGCGCGGTGCGATAGGGATAATCGGTGCCGAACAGGATCTGCGAGGTCGACACCATCTTGGTGAGCGACGCCATCGCAATCGGGTTCGCGGCCTGTGCAGTCTCGTAATAGAACCGCTGGAGCTCACTTAGCACACCGGCCCCGGTGAAGGCCTTGTATTCGGGGTAGCCGACGATCTGCGCCATGAACCGGTCCGTCAGCGACGTAATCGTGCCGCCGGCATGGCTGAAGATGAATTTCACGTCTGGAAGTTTCGCCGCCGCGCCGGAAAAGATGAGGCTGGCGATCGTTCGCGTGGTGTCGGTTCCGTATTCGATGATGACCGACGGAATTCCTGCCAAATTGACGCAGCAGGCCGGATTGGCCGGATGCGTATAAACAACCGCGTGTCTGCGGTTGAGCTCCTGCATCACTGGCGTAAACGACGGATCACCCAGCCATTTATTGCCGCCGTAGCTGGTCAACAGAGAGATGCCATCCGCCTTCAGCACATCCATCGCATAGACTATCTCGGCCAACGTCTCGTCGGTATGCGGCATCGGCAGCGCGGCGAAAAAGCCGAAGCGGCCAGGATACGCAACCGTCAGGGACTTTGCGTATTCATTCGACGCGCGGGCTAATTCGGCTGAATCCGCAGCACCCAGAAAATCGGTGGCCGGTGCGGTCACCGACAGGATGGACGTGGCGATGCCGCCACGCTCCATCTCGGCCAAAGACCGCTCGGGCGTCCAGTTGTTAACAGCCGGACTATCCAGCTTGGCTTTCTTCAGCGCAGTGATCCACGCCGGCGCTGATATATGGTGATGCACGTCGATCCGATGCGGTGCCGACTGTGCCAATGCCGAGATTGCCGGTCCCGTTGTCGCCAAGGCCGAAAGCGCCGCAGCACCGCCGAAAAAGCCCCGACGGCCCAGCGCTGGGCCGCAGCTCGCACACGCCCGCGAAAATGGGATGGCGCTGTCTTTCTTGGTCATTGCTGTCCTCCTGGGCCGGCGACGTTTCTCGCTGTGCCTGTCAGCAGCAAGCCTGCGCACTCACGCCGGGCGGGTCAACCGCCTTCGCAGGCTTGTCTTAAAGCGATATTGCTCAAAGGGCGCACGGCCTTACACTTCCCGAAGACTTCTGCAGGAGATCCAACCGTGCCCGCCATCAATCGCATTGCCGCCAACCTGGCCGAGCTAACAGAATGGCGCCGTGACATCCATGCCCATCCTGAGCTGGGCTTTGAGGAAGTGCGCACCAGCCAGCTCGTGGCTGAAAAGTTGGAAAGCTGGGGCATCGCCGTCACCCGCGAGATCGCGACCACCGGCCTGGTTGGCACACTCAGGGTCGGCAGCTCCGATCGCGCCATCGGCATTCGTGCGGATATGGACGCGCTGCCGATGACCGAAGCGAATGGGTTCGCGTATGCCAGTCAGAACCCCGGCCGCATGCATGCCTGCGGACATGATGGTCACACCACGATGCTGCTGGGCGCCGCCAAATACCTGGCCGAGACCCGCAACTTCGACGGCACCGTGCATTTCATCTTTCAGCCGGCGGAAGAGGGCGGCGGCGGCGGCCGTGTGATGGTAGAGGAAGGCCTGTTCGATCGCTTCCCCTGCGACATGGTGTTCGGCCTGCACAATGACACGACACTGCCGGTCGGCACCATGACCGCGGTGCAGGGAAGTGTCTCTGCAGCATCGGATCGGTTCTGGATCCATATCTCCGGCAAAGGCGGCCACGCAGCGCGGCCGCATCGCAGCATCGATCCAGTGGTGATCGGCAGCCATATCGTGCTCGCCTTGCAGTCGATCGTGGCGCGACGCACCGATCCGTTGGATTCGGCGGTGATCTCCATCACCCAGTTCCACGCCGGCAGCGCCGGCAATGTCATCCCAGAAGGCGCCTCGCTCAACGGCACGGTGCGCACCCTGCTGCCGCATGTGCAGGACGAGATTGAACCGCTGATGCGCCAGATCATCGAGGCCACCGCCGCGGCGCACGGTGCCACAGCGCTGCTGGACTACACACGCGGCTACCCGCCGGTGGTGAACGCGCCTGATGCCACCGAGCGCGCGGCCCTTGCCGCCGCGAAGATCGTAGGGGCCGAACGGGTTATCCGCGAGCGCCCACCAGGTATGGGGGGTGAGGATTTCAGCTTCATGGCGCTGAAGGTGCCCGGCTGCTTCGTCCGCGTCGGCCAAGCCTCGCCAGACCGCGCGAACGTGCCGGTACACAATCCGAAATACGATTTCAACGATGAAATCCTGCCGCTCGGCAGCTCGCTCTGGGCTGCACTGGTCGAGCAGGAGTTGCCACAGACGTGATGTCACCAGGCGGATTCATTGCGGTCTTTCTGCTGGCATTTCCGGCGCTGTTCTCGATTGTGAATCCGCCAGGGGCCGCCTTCATCTTCTTCGAGGTGACGAGCGAACTCACGCATGATGACCGCACCCGGATCGCCAACAAGGTTGCGCTCTATTCGCTGATTGTTATGCTCGTGGCACTGTGGGGTGGCGCCTACGTGCTGAACTTCTTCGGCATTTCGCTCGGCGTGCTGCGCATCGCCGGCGGCGCGGTGGTGGCGTTGCGGGCGTGGGATCTGCTGATGGCACCGGAGCGTCAGGAGGCCCGCAAGACGGAACAGGCCGGCGAAGCGTCCGAATCGATGGACGCCATGGCGTTCTTTCCGCTCACTATGCCGTTCACCACCGGGCCGGGCACGATCGCGGTGGCCGTGGCGCTGGGCGCCGAACGGCCCGCGGCCGGGCACGGATTGCTGGCATTCTTCCTGGGGGTCTCGGCAGCAGCCGGCTCGATCGCTGTTCTGGTGTGGCTGGCCTATCGCTCGGCGGATTGGGTGGTGGCCAAGATTGGCACCGCCGCGCGGCGCACGACGTCGCGGATGTCGGCGTTTCTGCTGCTGTGCATTGGCGTGCAGATCCTGGTCAACGGCGTCGCGGAGGAGGTTACGCGGTTCATGGCAACACATTCATAGAAAGTGCGAGCATGCCGCTCGCACTTTCTATGCTCTTTGCGGTTATCCGAGCCGGTTATGGATCAACTCGCTCACCACGCCGGGATCTGCCAGCGTCGATGTGTCCCCCAACCCATCCGTCTCGTTTGCGGCGATCTTGCGCAGAATGCGACGCATGATCTTGCCTGAGCGCGTTTTTGGCAGGCCTGGCGCCCACTGGATAGCATCCGGTGAGGCGATCGGGCCAATTTCCTTACGCACCCAGGCAACCAACTCCTTCCGTAGCGCATCCGTCGGCTCGATGCCGGTCTTCAGCGTCACATAGGCGTAGATACCCTGCCCCTTGATATCGTGCGGGAAGCCGACCACGGCCGCTTCGGCCACGCTCGGATGCGCCACCAGTGCGCTTTCGACTTCCGCTGTGCCCATACGGTGGCCGGAGACGTTGATTACATCGTCGACGCGGCCAGTGATCCAGTAATACCCATCATCATCACGACGTGCACCATCGCCAGTGAAGTAAAGGCCCGGAAAGGTCGAGAAATAAGTCTGTATGAAGCGCTCGTGATCTCCAAAAATAGTGCGCATCATGCCAGGCCAGGGTGCTGAGATACAAAGCAGACCGTCTGCGGCACCACTCAGCACTTCGCCCTGCTGGTCCACGAGTGTCACCTGCACGCCTGGTAACGGCTTTGTGGCAGAACCTGGTTTCAGGGGGGTGGCACCGGGCAGCGGGGCGATCATCAAGCCGCCCGTCTCGGTCTGCCACCAGGTGTCCACAATGGGGCAGCGGCTGTCGCCGATCACGCGGTGATACCAAAGCCACGCTTCAGGATTGATTGGCTCGCCGACGCTGCCGAGGATACGAAGCGACTTGCGAGAGGTGGATTTCACGGGGCCGTCACCATCGCGCATCAATGCGCGGATGGCTGTCGGCGCGGTGTAAAAGATGTTGACCTGGTGCTTGTCAACCACCTGCCAGAACCGGCTGGCATCCGGGTAGGTCGGCACGCCCTCGAACATCAGCGATGTGGCACCATTGGCGAGTGGCCCATAGACGATGTAGCTGTGGCCGGTGACCCAGCCGACATCAGCGGTGCACCAGTAGATCTCGCCCTCTTGATAGTCGAACACTATTTCATGCGTGTAACTTGCCCAGACCATATAACCCGCGGTGGTGTGCAGTGCGCCCTTCGGCTTGCCGGTGCTGCCCGAGGTATAGAGAATGAACAGAGGGTCTTCTGCGTTCATTTCCTCCGGCTCACATTCGGCTGATGCTTTGGCAACCAGCGCGCCATAATCCACATCGCGCCCCTCCTGCATCGCCACGTGGCCGGCGGTGACGGCCACCACCACCACGTACTTGACGTTCGGGCAGGTCTTGAGCGCCGCATCGGCATTCGCCTTCAACGGCACCGCACGGCCACCACGACGACCCTCATCGGCGGTGATCAGCACCTCGACGCCAGCATCCTGCATCCGCTGCGCGAGGCTCTCAGGCGAAAATCCCGCAAAAACGATGGTATGCACGGCACCGATGCGGGCACAGGCCAGCATGGCGACGGCAGCTTCCACCACCATCGGTAGATACAGGCACACGCGGTCGCCCTTCTTCACCCCGAGATCCCTGAGCACATTTCCAAGTTTGCAGACCTGGGCATGCAACTCCCGATACGTCACCTTCAGCGAGCTATCCGGATTGTCGCCTTCCCAGATAATGGCGACCTGATCGCCTCGCTTCTCCAAATGACGATCCAGGCAGGTCACCGAGGCGTTCAAGGTGCCGTCCTCGAACCACTTTACCCTGATGTCGCCGGTGAAATCCCCTGATAGGATCTTGGTAGGCGGCTTCATCCAAGCAATTCGCTTGCACTCCACCGCCCAGAACGTCTGCGGATCAGCCGCCGCCGCGGCTGCGAGCTGATCGTATTGCGTTGCAGACACATGCGCATGCGCTGCGATTTCGGGAAGGACGGGGAAGAGCGCGTCGGACATATCGTTTGCTCCATCACTGTATTTCAGGCGTTTTGAATCAGATTTTCACCAGCGGGCAACCGCCTTCGGCGAGCGGACGGAAAGCCTGCTCGGCAGGTGTGGTGGCGATGAACTTCATCACGTCCCACTCGCTTTCACTCTCGAACGGCTTCTTCACCTCAAACAGATGCACGTCGTGCAGATGGCGGCCATCCTCGTGGATTCGGCCGGCGCCAAACACGTCGTCGTCGGTCGGTATGCGCTTCATGCGCTCCACCACCGCGCGGCCATCGGCCTTTCCTGCTGCCACGCCCATGTCTGCCACCGTCTTGAGGTAGTGAAGCGTGGCGCCATAACAGCCGGTCTGCGTCATGTTCGGCCAGATTTTCGGCGATGTGGGTTTAATGCGGTCATTGAAGGCGCGGGTGCGGGAATTGAAATCCCAGTAATAGCCGGCCGATGTTAAAATCCCCTGTGCAACCTCCAATCCGGTGCCGTGAACGGCGGTGGACTGAAATTGCAACGCGGCCACCTTCATCGTGTCCAGCAATCGGAACTCACGAGCCTGCTTGATGCAGTTCACCGTATCGCCGCCGGCGTTGCAAAGTGCGAGCACCTTGGCGCCGCTGGCCTGGGCCCGCAGCAGCAGCGATGAGAACTCGTTGGTTTCCGGAAACGGATACGCAACACGGCCAACAACCCTGCCGCCACCAGCTTCGATCACCTTGGTGGCGTCTCTCTCCAGGCTTTGGCCAAACACGTAATCCGCCACCACCATGAAATAGGTGTTCTGGCCTTCGCGCATCAGGCTGCCGATGGTGGACTTGGTCTGGCTGGCGGTGTCGTAGGTCCAATGCACCAGGTTGGGGCTGCATTGCGGGCCGGTGAGGTCGGAGGTGCCGCCGCCGGAGTTCAGGTAGACCTTGTTTCGCTCGCGAACCACGGTGTTGACGGTCAGCGCCACGGAGCTGGTGGGCACGTTAAGCACCACGTCCACACCGTCCTGGTCCAGCCAACGTCGCGCCACGCCGGCTCCCACGTCGGGCTTGTTCTGGTGGTCGGCGAAGATCACCTCCACGTCGATGCCGCGATTGGCAGCGCCAAAATCCTCGATCGCTTGGCGGGCGCAGATCACGCCGGTCATGCCGGTGTCGTCACGATAGGGGCCGGACATGTCGGACAACAGGCCGATGCGTAGGCCCTGTTTCTGGGCGCGCGCAGGCAAGGGCAAGGCTAGGCTGGTTGCGGTGGCGACGGCGGTTCCGAGCACTCCGCGGCGCGTGAATTCCATGGTCCTGCTTCCCCCTGCGAGCGCGTTGGGCGCCTTGTTGCCGCACTACATAGACGGTCTTGAACCGCGCGTCAGCTACAGCCCGGCGGCATCGTCCAGCAAGATCTCCCCCTCTACGATCTCGAACGGCACAGCTTCCAACCTGTCGCCGGCACAGGGGCCCTGCAGGCACAGGCCGCTGGCGATGTCGAAAATGGCCCCGTGGATCGAACAGACGATGTGAGCCGCGTCACTCGACAGAAAGTGATCCGGCGCCCAATCAAGTGGCACGCCAAGATGCGGACAGGCATTGGCATAGATCTTCACAGTCTTGCCTTGGCGCACGCCGAACAGGCCGGTGAAGCCGCCTTTGGCCGGGCAGCAGCTTTTTGACGCGCTATCCGCAATTGCATCGGCCCAGCCCAGGGCGCGGGTCATACGGGGTGCTTCGCTTTCTTGTAGCCGCCAAGCTTGCAGATATAGGCCCAGTGCTCCGGTGAAACCGGCGCCACCGAAAGCCGGGAGAACTTCACCAAAGCCAATTCCGACAATTCAGGATCGGCTTTGATTTCGGCCAGCGTAACAGGGCGGGGCATCGGTCCCACCGCCTTCATGTCCACACACATCCAGGCTTTGGCCCTGCTACCATCGGCCAATGTCTTGGCAGGTTCGGCCGAGGGATCCAGGTAGGCCTCGCGAACCACCTCGACCACGCCCACGATGTCCTTGCCGATGTTGGAATGGTAGAAGAACGCCAGATCGCCTTTTTTCATGGCTTCAAGATTTTGCCGCGCCATGTGATTGCGCACCCCGGTCCACGGCTCGACCTTGTTCTTTACCTGCTGCTCCCAGCCGAAGACGTCAGGCTCCGATTTTACAAGCCAATAGGCCGGCATCCTGGTGTCCTTGTGTGAGTTAAGGAAAGGATAGAGGATTGGGTGTAAGCTTCAAAGTTTATGGCACTGAGCCTATATGAGAAGTGTGAATACAGCACCCGCCACTGCCGCAACAGGTCGAAACCTGCACCGCTTCGCCAATCCCGGCCGCTTCCTTCGGTTGTCGGGGCAGGTTCTCCCGTTCGTGTCCATCGTCGGCGCCACTCTCACCGTGTTGGGGCTGGTATGGGGGCTTACGTTGTCTCCTGCGGACTGGCAGCAGGGCGATGCAGTCAGAATAATGTATGTGCATGTGCCGACTGCGTGGCTGGCCTCGTCCGGTTACGCCATGTTGGCCCTGGCGTCTTTGGCATCGCTGGTCTGGCGGCATCCGCTAGCCGATCTTGCAGCGGCCGAAATTGGCCCTGTCGGCGCCGCTTTCACCGCGCTGTGCCTCGCCACCGGCAGTCTTTGGGGTAAGCCGATGTGGGGGGCCTGGTGGGTGTGGGATGCGCGGATGACCTCCGTACTGGTGCTGTTCTTCCTGTATTGCGGCCATATCGCCCTGGTACGCGCGTTCGACGATCCGCAGCGCGGCTATCGGGCCGGGGCGATCCTGGCTTTGGTTGGCGTAGTGAACCTGCCGATCATCAAGTACTCGGTGAACTGGTGGAACACGCTGCACCAGCCCGCAAGCATCACGCTGTCGGGGGCGCCTTCGATGGCGCCGGCGATGCTGTGGCCGTTGCTACTATGTGCGGTGGGGGGCATGTTCGGCTTCGCTGCCATCGTGACCGCACGCACCCGCGCGGCCGTGATGGAGCGGCGCATTCGGGCATTGACGCTGGCGCGGGTCCGGGCGGAGGCATGACGCATCTTCCCTTCATCGTGGCATCCTATGGGCTGACCATCGTCGTGGTCGGATGGCTGTCGGTGGATTGCATCCTGCGCACGCGGCGCGCCCGCGCCAGACTGGCTGCCATCGACCCGCGAGAGAACCGCAAATGACCCGCAAGAATCGCCGGTTGATCCTGGTGCTGGGCTGTGTGCTCGGCCTTGGCTCGGCTACCACGCTGGTGTTCCAGGCGTTTCGCAGCACTGGCGAGCTATTCATCGTGCCCTCCAAAATCGCCACCAACGCGCCCAAGGCAGATCGCAATTTCCGGCTCGGCGGCATGGTGGAAGCGGGCAGCCTACAACGTTTTCAGGACGCCAACCGGCCGGCTGTGCGATTTCGCGTGTCTGACGGCGTGGCCAGCGTGAGCGTGGAATATGTCGGCATCCTCCCCGACCTGTTTCGCGAGGGACAGGGTGTGGTGACACTCGGCAAACTGCGCCCAGATGGAATCTTCGCGGCCCAGGAAGTTCTGGCCAAGCACGATGAGAACTATATGCCCGGCGACATGGCGGACGAACTGAAGAAGACCGGCTGGAAACCCGAGCAGGGGGCACCCCCGGCGGCGGCGCTTTGGAACGCCGCCAAGGCGAAAACGTCAGCCTTACCAACTTCGCTTGGGAAGGTCGAAGGATGATCGCCGAACTCGGCCATTTCGCACTGGCGCTGGCCATCGCCTTCGCCGTGGCGCAGGCGATACTGCCGCTCTGGGGCGCATATCGCGGCGATGCAAGGCTGATGCAGGCTGCGCCTGCGCTGGCGCTGGGCCAGTTGATCGGGCTGGCCGCCTCGTTCGCCTGTCTGGTGTGGGTCAGCGTCACTAACGATTTCTCTGTGCAGAACATCGCCGAGAACAGCAACACGCTGAAACCGCTGCTGTATAAAATCACCGGCGCCTGGGGCAGCCATGAGGGCTCCATCCTGTTCTGGTGCCTGATCCTATCGCTCTGCGGCGGTGCGGTGGCGCTGTTCGGCGGCCCGCTGCCGGCCAGCCTACGGGCACGGGTGATTGGCATTCTGGGGCTGACCGCCTGCGGTTTCGAGCTTTTCACGCTGATCGAAAGCAATCCGTTCGCGCGCATCTGGCCGCCGCCGCTGGACGGGCGAGACATGAACCCTCTGCTGCAGGACCCCGGCCTCGCCTCGCATCCGCCCATTTTATATCTCGGCTATGTCGGCTTCGCGATTCCGTTCGCGTTTGCCGTGGCGGCCCTCCTCGAAGGCCGGATCGATGCTGCATGGGGACGCTGGGTGCGGCCTTGGACCCTCGCCGCCTGGTGCTTCCTGACCGGCGGCATCGCGCTGGGATCGTGGTGGTCATACTACGTACTTGGATGGGGTGGCTACTGGTTCTGGGACCCGGTGGAAAACGCGTCGCTGCTGCCCTGGCTGACGGGCACTGCGCTGCTGCATTCGGCCATCGTGGTGGAAAAGCGGGAGGCGTTGAAGACATGGACCGTGCTACTGGCGATCGGCACGTTCGCGCTGTCACTGTCTGGCACGTTCCTGGTGCGCTCCGGCATTCTCAATTCTGTCCACTCGTTCGCCAACGATCCCGCCCGCGGCGTGTTCATTCTTGGACTGCTGGCGCTGATCATCGGTGGGTCGCTCCTGATCTTTGCCATTCGCGCGCCGACATTGGGGAGCTCCGGACTTTTCTCGCCGATCTCGCGAGAGGGTGCGCTGGTGTTGAACAACATCCTGCTGTGCTCGATCGCGGCCGTGGTACTGACCGGCACGCTGTATCCGCTGTTCGCCGATCTGCTGCTCCACATGAAGATCTCGGTGGGACCGCCGTTCTTCCAGGCCACCGTGCTGCCCTTGGCGGCACCTGTGTTCGGGGCGATGGCCGTGGCGCCGATGCTATCGTGGAAACGGGCGTCACTGGGGCCAGCCTTGGTGCGGCTGTGGTGGGTGGCGCTGGTGGCCCTTGCCGTCGGTCTATTCGCCAGCCTGGGCATGAAGGCGGTGCCGGCATTGGCGATGGGGGCTGCGGCGTGGATGATCTTCGGCGCGCTGGCCGAGATCGTGGAGCGCATCCGACTGTTCCGGGTGCCGCTGGGCAACAGCATGGCGCGGCTTTTTGCTCTCAAGCTGTCGACCTTTGGCACCACGTTGGGCCATGCCGGGCTCGGCGTGACGGTCGCTGGGCTGGCCGGAATGTCCATGACGGTCGAGCAGATCGTGCTCGTGCGCCCTGGCGAGACCGTTAAGGTCGCTGGTTATGACTGGCATCTGGCTGGAATGAGCGACGCGAAGGGCTCAAACTACAATGCAAGGGTAGCGACCATCGAGGTCAGCCGGAACGGCACGCCGATCGTTACATTGTCGCCGGAGCGGCGGGCGTTCACCACGCAGACCATGACCACCACCGAGGCCAAGATCAGCACCAATTTCGTGCGCGATCTGTATGCAGTGCTAGGCGAGGAGCGCGATGGCGCGGCGGTGCTGCGGCTGCATATGAACCCACTGGCGCCTTGGATCTGGCTGGGCGCGCTGGTGATGGCGCTGGGCGGCTTCTGTTCATTGGCGGATCGCCGGCTGCGGGTGGCGGCGCCGAAGCGGGCCGCGTCGGCTGCTTCACTGAGTCGGCCATGAACCGGCGGCTTCTGCTGCTGGCGCCGTTGGGCCTGGCCGCTATCGGCGGGGCGTCGTTCTGGGCGATGCTGCGCGGCATGCAGACCGGCAGCTTCGATCCGCGCGGCATTCCCAGCCAGATGATCGACAAGCCCTTGCCTGACTTTGCGCTGGAGGGGTTCGGCCGGGCCGATATCCTGGCGCTGAAGCGGCCGGTGGTTTTGAACTTCTTCGCTTCGTGGTGCGTGCCCTGCATCGACGAGGCGCCCACGCTTGTGGCACTCAACCGAGCCAAAGTGCCGATCTGGGGCATCGCATACAAAGACAAGGTGCCGGCGACGGACGCCTTTCTGACCAAATACGGCAATCCATATCGCCGGGTCGCGCGCGATCTGGCAGGCCAGGTGGGCATCGAATGGGGCGTCACTGGCGTTCCGGAAACCTACATCATCGATGCCGGCGGCATCGTGCGCTGGCGCTATTCAGGGCCACTTTCAGCGCAGGCCGTGTCGGTGGTGACGAAATTGGCCGCCGCATGATCCGCGCGTGGCTGTTGGTCTTGCTGCTGTTCGCGTCACCGGTGCTGTTCGCGTCGCAGGCCTGGGCGATCAGCGATCCCGCCGAGGCACTGCCCGATCCGGCGCAGGAGGCACGCGCCGTGGAGATCGGCAGGCAGTTGCGCTGCCTGGTTTGCCAGAACGAGAGCATTGAGGAGAGCGGCGCGGATCTGGCGCGTGACCTTCGGAAAATCGTGCGCACCCGGGTGGCGGCCGGCGAGAGCGAGGCTCAGATCACCGCATGGCTGGTGTCGCGATACGGCGATTTCGTGCGGCTGCGGCCGCCGGTGAACGCCGGTACGCTTTTGCTTTGGGCGTCGCCGCTCGTGTTCCTGCTGATCGGCGGGACCACGATGTTTGCAGTGCGGCGCTCCACGACGCCGACACCGGCGCCACTGAGCCCAGACGAGCAGAAGCGGCTGCGACGCCTGATGGATTCCTGACACACACATGCCCTCGATAAATCCGGCTTTTCTGTTGTTCGGGGCGCTGGCCGCCCTGGCGCTGGTCCCCTTGGTCCTGTCGCTTTGGCGCGTGCGGACGCCCCGCGGTCATCGCGATTCGGCCCTGGCCCTGCATCGGGCGCAGTTGGAGGAGTTGGACCGGGAGTTTGAAGCCGGGCGGCTCGGGAAGACCGAGCATGAAGGTGCGCGGCTGGAAGTGCAGCGGCGGCTGCTGGCGGTGGCGGAGGTGGCCGACGACACAGTGAGATCGATGTCCAAGGGTCCGTTGATCCTCGCGTTGATCCTGGTGCCGTTGGCTGCCGAGGGGCTGTATCTGATGGCCGGTCATCCGGAGCTGCCGTCTGGCGTCCGGGACAGATCCACGACGTTGGCGCAGGACGCGGCAGAGGCCGAGAAGCTGATCAGCACGTTGCGTGCACGGTTGGGTGAGTTGGACCCCACTACCGAGATCGCCAGCCAGGGCTACGTGCTGCTCGGCAACGCGGAGGCCGGGCGCGGGCATATCGGCGAGGCCGCGGCCGCGTGGAAGATGGCGCTGCAGGGTGGATTCAATCCCGCCCTGGCCGCCCAGGCGGCCGAAGCGCAGGTGCAGGCCGATGGTGTGATGACGAAGGAAACCCGGGCACTGTTCGAGCGTGCGCTGGCGGAGGCGCCACCGGATGCGCCGTGGAAGGGCATTGTGCAACAACGGCTCGGATCAAAGTAGGTCGAGCGGTGCCCGACTGAGGGTTAGTTCCCAGGTCTCGTCTGTAACCTTCTGGCCGTACGAGACATTTGCGACGCTGGCGATCAGTCGAAACCCCTCCTTCGCATAGATCACCCTGGCCACCGTCAGCATGCTCATGGTCCACAGCGTCATGCGGGCACAGCCACAGTCTTTAGCAAACGCGATCGCGGTGCGGACCAGAAGACCGCCCACGCCTTTCTCGCACGCGGCGGCGTCGAGGATGAACATGCGGAGTTTGCAGCCATTGTCCT
>JAYTHH010000094.1:0-1847 GCA_043732745.1 Rhodospirillales bacterium | reverse complement strand
CCCGACGATGTGACCGGTAATATCGATGTTGCCGCCGACCTCACCGCTTCCGGCGCGTCGCCGCACGCGATCGCCGCCACGCTGTCGGGGCGGTTGGGCATCGCCATGACCGATGGCGAGATCGACAATCGGCTGCTGGCCGCCTTTGTCGACATGCTGCGCGTGGCCAAGGTGCCGACAGACTTGTTCACGTCGGGCGGCGGCCGGACCAAGCTGCGCTGTTTCGCCATGCGGATGGACGCGCAGCGTGGTTTGGTGACTTTGTCCGTCTTCGTGTTGGATACCGGCCGCGCCTTGGTTCAGGCTGGCGGCGTAATCAATCTTGGCGATGAGATTCTGAAGTTGCGCCTGCGTCCGCTGCTGCGGACCGGGGGGGGCGGCGTAGTAGTGCCGATCCGCGTGGCTGGCCCGATGCGGCAGCCCAACGTGGCGCTCGACTCCGGCGGCGCGATCGAGGGCATTGCCGGCAAGCTGGTGGGCAATTTGGCCGGCCTTGGGCGAAATCCATTGGCCGCCTTGGGCAATGCGCTGGCGGGTGAACGCGGCGGCGATGCCTGCGGGCCGGCGCTGGCGGCCGCTCGGTCCGCGCGGCCGGCTGCGAAATAACGGAAGGCAGAGATGAAGCGGTTCTGGGATGTCGCCGATGTGGCCACGGATGATGCGGGATGGTCGGTAAGGCTCGACGGCAAGCCGGTGCGTGTGCCCGGCGGCGGGCTGTTGCGGCTGCCCAACGCGATGCTCGCGCGCGAGGTGGCGGCCGAATGGCAGGCTGCCGGGGGCGGCAAAGGGGCGGAGATGTCCTACGACGATCTGCCGCTGACCCGTCTGGCTGGAACTGCGCAGGAACGCGTGGCGCATGATCCAGGCCCGGTTGTGCTGGAGATCGCGCGGTATGGGCAAAGCGATCTGCTCTGCTATCGCGCCGATGCGCCGGCGTCGTTGGTGGAACGGCAGGCCGAGCAGTGGCAGCCCTGGTTGGACTGGGCGGCAAGCGCACTCGGTGCGAGGCTGGTGGTAACCACGGGCATCATTCACGTCTCGCAGCCCGAAGCGGCGTTGTCCGCCCTTGCGGTGGCGGTGGCGCGTCTCGATGCGCATCGGCTGGCGGCCATCGGCATTCTGGTGCCGTCCTTTGGCAGCCTCGTTTTGGGCCTTGCCGTCGCGCATGGCGCTTTGTCCGCTACCGAGGCGCACGAGATCGCAACGTTGGACGAGCGCTACCAGGCGGCGTTCTGGGGCTGGGATCACGAGGCCGAGAAGCGGATGGCGAAGGTGGCCGAAGACGTAGCGGCAGCCGGGCGCTTCCTGGATCTGTGCGCGGAATGACTGCGCGGAGGCTGGTGATCGCCGGCCGCGTGCAGGGCCTCGGCTATCGCGACTGGATGTGCGCCCAGGCTGAGGCGCTTGGCGTATCCGGCTGGGTGCGCAACCGCCGTGACGGCACGGTGGAGGCCCTGGTGGATGGCGATCCCGGCGCCGTGGAGGAGTTGCTGCGCGCGTGCCGGCGTGGGCCGAGAGCGGCGGTTGTGACGGACATCACGGAGAGCTTTGCGGAGCCGTCGGCTGAGCCGGGATTTTTGAGGTTGCCCACGCTGTAGGTTGGGCGCTGCCTGCGGCTGAGCATGGGTTGGACGAAGGAGAGGTCTGTGTGCGCGTGCGCAAGTTCTAGGCCTTTGTTTTGTGGGGTATCTTTATCCGATCTGATGATTCCGATTGGTCGGATGATGCTTGTCCTATGACCTTCCTGCCCTGTTGAGCGAAGATGGGGTGCCGCCGACGAGGTGCCAACTCGCCGGCGGCGGGAGGGGTTGGGTCGGGATTATGCTGGCCGTTGAGGGCCGAGCTAG
>JAYTHH010000093.1:0-6435 GCA_043732745.1 Rhodospirillales bacterium | reverse complement strand
CTTCACCCCCCAAGGGGTTCAGGTGCTCACCGTGTGAGCAAGGCGAGTTATCAGGTTTATCGAGAGCATCAAGACCAAGCCCTACGGGCGCGCAAGGGCGCGGTCTTGACCCTCTCGCCAAACCTGATTCCCCGTTGGGGTCGGGACGGAAAGCGTCCCGAGGTTCGATTCATCGAACAGAAAGCGCGGTTCTCAGCCAGCGAGGGCCAAAAGTCTCATCACACTCTCATCACAGTGAGAAACACAAATTTGTGGACAAAAGTGGAACACGTGACAACATTAAACAGCCTATCCCGTAAGGAAAAACCGCGTTTCACGTCGTGATTTCAAAGGCTTCTGGCGGAGAGGGTGGGATTCGAACCCACGGTACGCTATGCACGTACAACGGTTTTCGAGACCGTCGCGATCGACCACTATGCCACCTCTCCACAGGCGCGCGCGGCATTATGGGTTGCATCGCGCGGCTCTGCAACGTCGATGTCGCAACCGCCACTCGCAATCCACCGCAATCTCCCAGCCGTAATCTCCTCGCCGTAATCTCATTGACTCATGCACTACGCTCGCTATAACGCCCCTCTCCCGACGGACCGCCAGGCCGTGTCATCGCATGCCCGGTCAGTGTCGTCTCAATGTTTCGTATTTGCTTCAGGACGCCCCACCGATGTTCGCCATCATCCGCACCGGCGGAAAACAATACCGCGTCAGCCCGAACGACCTGATGAAGGTTGAAAAGCTGGAGGCCGAGCCCGGCTCGACCATCACCTTCACCGATGTTCTGGCCGTGGGCTCCGAAGGCAATCTCACAATCGGCGCGCCGGTCGTGCTGGGCGCCACCGTGACAGCCATGGTGATCGCACAGGACCGCCTGGACAAGATCATCATCTTCAAGAAGCGTCGTCGGCAGAACAGCCGTCGCAAGAACGGCCACCGCCAGCACGTCACCGTGCTGCGTGTGTCCACCATCTCAGCGGCTTAAGGAGCACTTCCCATGGCACATAAAAAAGCCGGCGGCTCGTCGCGCAACGGTCGCGATACAGCGGGCCGTCGTCTCGGCGTTAAGAAGTACGGCGGGCAGAGTGTCATTGCCGGCAACATCATCATCCGCCAGCGTGGCACGGCCGTGAAGGCCGGCGCCGGCGTCGGCCTCGGCAAGGATCACACGATTTTCGCCGTGATCGATGGCCACGTTAAGTTTATCAAGCGCGCCGACGACCGCGTGACGGTGTCTGTTGTCCCGGCTCCGGTGGCCCTCGCCGCCGAATAAGCCGCGTCACTCCCGAATTGCAAGCATTGGGGGTCGGCGCAAGCCGGCCCCCTTTGTTGTTTGAATACCACCAGACCAGCACTGAAAGCGCCATTTCGGCCGTATCATGAAATTCCTCGACCAGGCCAAAATCTACTGCCGCTCCGGTGACGGCGGCGATGGCGTGATCGCCTTCCGGCGCGAGCGGTTTATCGAATATGGCGGCCCGGACGGCGGCAATGGCGGCCGCGGCGGCAACATCTCGTTCGTGGCGGTCGCCAACCTCAACACGCTCATCGACTTCCGCTACACCCAGCATTTCCGCGCCCGCAAGGGCGGCAACGGCTCCGGCTCAGACCGTACCGGCGCCGCGGCAGACGACGTGCTGATCGCGGTTCCGATCGGCACCCAGATCATGGCCGACGACCAAGAGACGGTGCTGGCTGATCTGGATGTGCCGGGCAAGCGCGTCTGCCTGCTCTCCGGCGGCGACGGCGGCCACGGCAACGCGCATTTCAAAAGCTCCACCAACCGCGCCCCGCGCCGGGCCGATCCCGGCTGGCCCGGCCAGGAGCGCTGGATCTGGCTACGCCTGAAACTGATCGCCGATGCCGGCCTGGTCGGCCTGCCCAACGCCGGAAAATCCACCTTTTTATCAGTTGTCTCCGCGGCAAGGCCCAAGATTGCGGATTATCCGTTCACCACCCTCATCCCGCAGCTCGGCGTCGTCCGCCTGTCGATGACTCAGGAATTCGTCCTCGCCGACATCCCCGGCCTGATCGAGGGCGCACACGAAGGCGCCGGCCTCGGCGACCGCTTCCTCGGCCATGTCGAACGCTGCGCCGTCCTGCTCCACCTGATCGACGGCGCCGATGGCAGCGTCGTCGACAAATGGCGCACCATCCGCGGCGAGCTCGAATCCTACGGCGGCGGCCTGTCAGACAAGCCCGAGATCATCGCGCTGAACAAATCCGACGCCATGACCCCGCGTGAGATATCCTCCCGCAAGGTGGCCCTCGCCAAAGCCTCCGGCCGCCCCGTCATGGTGATGTCCGGCGTCTCCGGCCAAGGCGTGCCCGAAGTGCTCCAGGCGCTGTGGACCGCGATCGCCGAGCACCGAAAAGCATGACGCTGCCGTCGCTGGCAAGCGCACGCCGGATCGTGATCAAGATCGGCTCAGCCTTGCTGGTCGACCCCGCCAAGGCCGCGCCCCGCATGGTGTGGCTGGAGGGAATGGCGGAGGATATCGCAGCCATGCGCGCCCGTGGCACCGATGTCATCGTCGTCAGCTCCGGCGCTATCGCCCTGGCGCGGCGAAGCCTGAAGCTGACGCAGAAGAAACTCCGCCTCGAAGAAAAGCAGGCCGCCGCCGCCGTCGGCCAGATCCGCCTGGCGCAGGCCTGGTCCGAGGTGCTGGCGCTCCAGGGCCTCACCGCCGCCCAGATGCTGCTGACCCCCGATGATACCGAGGACCGCCGCCGCTACCTCAACGCCCGCGCCACCCTTACCACGCTCACCGGCCTCGGCTGCATCCCCGTCATCAATGAGAACGACAGCGTCGCCACCGCCGAAATCCGCTTCGGCGACAACGACCGTCTGGCCGCCCGCGTGGCCGAAATGGTCCAGGCCGACCAGCTCATCCTGCTCTCCGACATTGACGGCCTCTATACCGGCGACCCCAAGCGTGACGCCACGGCTCGGCATATTCCGGTGGTCGAGACCATGACCGCCGAGATCGACGCCATGGGCGGCGAGCCGCCACCGGGCTATTCCTCCGGCGGCATGCGCACCAAGCTGGTCGCCGCCCGCATCGCCACCGGGGCCGGCTGCGCCATGGCGATCGCCCTCGGCCATGTCGAACACCCGTTGCGCGCCTTGGAACGCGGCGCGCCCTGCACCTGGTTCCTGCCCAACCCCGAAGGCCGCACCTCTCGCAAACGCTGGATCGGCGGATCGCTGCAACCCGCCGGCGTGCTGGTGGTCGATGCCGGCGCCGCCCGGGCGCTGACAAAGGGCAAGTCGCTGCTCCCCGCCGGTGTGAAATCCGTCGAAGGCGTCTTCGAGCGCGGCGACCCCGTCGAAGTCCGCAACGAGGAAAACGCAGTTCTGGCGCGCGGTCTGTCCGCCTATTCGAGCGCCGACGCTGCCATCATCATCGGCCACCAATCGACTGAATTCGAAGCCTTGCTGGGCTGGCGCGGCCGCGACGAAGCCATCCACCGCGACGATCTGGTCCTTCTTTAAGCAACGGAGCGCCGGCCATATGCATGTCGAACACGACAAGATCGGCCAGTGGCTGCAAGACGCCGCGAAAGCTGCCCGCGCCGCCTCGCACGTGCTTGCCCAGATGCCGGAAGCCACGCGCAATGCCGCGCTGCGCGCAGGCGCCGCCTCGCTCCGCCACTTCGCCCCCGCCATCATCGCCGCGAACGAGTGCGACATCGAGGCGTTCGACGCCACCACCGGTAGTGCGGCCTTCCGCGATCGCCTGCTGCTGGACGCCCCACGCGTCGAAGCCATGGCCCAGGGCCTCGATGCGATCGCCGACCTGCCTGATCCCCTGGCCCGCGTCCTGGCCGACTGGGTGCGCCCGAACGGCCTGCGCATCCGCCGCATCGCCCAGCCGCTGGGCGTGATCGGCATGATCTACGAAAGCCGCCCCAACGTGGGCGCTGACGCCGCCGGCATCTGCCTGAAATCCGGCAACGCCGTCATTCTGCGTGGCGGTTCGGACAGCCAGCATTCCGCCCGCGCCATCCATCAGGCGCTGCGCGAAGGTTTTGTTCGTGCCGGCGCCCCCGCCGCCGCCATGCAGATCACCCCCACCACCGACCGCGCCTTCGTCGCCGCCATGCTGGCAGCCGCTGGCTTCATCGACCTTATCATCCCCCGCGGCGGCCGCGCCCTGGTCGAACGCGTCCGGGCCGAGGCGCGCGTGCCGGTGCTGGCCCATGCCGAGGGTCTTTGCCACACTTATGTGCATGCGGCGGCAAACCCGGCCATGGCCCGCGCCATCGTGGCCAATGCGAAAATGCGTCGCACCGGCGTTTGCGGCTCCACCGAAACCCTGCTGATCGATGCCGCCATCGCGCCCTCGCTGCTTCCCGAAATCGTGGCCGATCTTGCCGCCTTCGGCTGTGACTTCCGCGCCAACGCCCCGGCCTGCGCCATCGTCCCCACGCTCCCCGCCGCCACCGAAGCCGATTTCAACACCGAATGGCTTGGCCCCACGCTCTCCATCGCGGTGGTCGACGGCATCGAAACCGCCCTCGCCCACATCGCCCGCCACGGCAGCTCGCACACCGATGCGATCGTCACCGAAGACGCGGCCACCGCCGAGCACTTCCAACGCGCCGTGGACAGCGCGGTCAGCCTGTGGAACGCGTCGACCCAGTTCTGCGACGGTGGCGAATTCGGCTTCGGCGCCGAAATCGGCATCGCCACCGGCCGCGTCCACACCCGCGGCCCTGTCGGCGTCGAACAGCTCACCACCTACCGCTACATCATCACGGGAACAGGCCAGGTGCGCCCCTGAGCCAACGCGTGCACGACTCCATCCCGCGATGGGGCGACCGACGGCGCACAACGGTGGGCCTGCTTGGCGGCTCCTTCAATCCGGCGCATCAGGGCCATCTGCACGTGGCGCAGGTTGCGCGAAAACGCCTGCGGCTCGACCAGGTCTGGCTGCTGGTGTCGCCAGGCAATCCGCTGAAGCCGACGGCGGGCATGGCCTCGCCCGAAGCCCGACTGGCCTCGGCCCGCGCCATCGCGGACGGCCGCCGCATCGTCGCCACCGCCATCGAAGGCCATCTGCACACGAGATATACCGTGGACACGTTGCGACGCTTGCGAATCCGCTTCCCACACGTGCACTTCGTGTGGCTCATGGGCGCTGACAACCTGGTGCAGTTGCCGGCGTGGAACGGATGGCTGGAGATCGCCCGCCATACCCCCTTTGCCGTGCTGCCGCGTCCGACCTACAATCATCGCGCGTTGGCAGGGCAGGCGGCCCAGCGCCTCCGCCCGGCCCGACATCTTGAGCGCCAGGCACCCGCGTTGCAGCGGTTTGCGGCGCCCGCTTGGGTGTTTCTGCCGGCCTCGGAGAACAGCGAGTCTGCCACCGCCATACGCGCCCGGAATCATGTCTGATCCGGTTTCAGGAGCATACGACCATCGCCCGTAAGCCGCCCGCCCCGCCAACCCCGACCGCTCCCACCGCAACCTTGTCGGGTGACACCCCCGCCAAGCCGGTGCGCAAGCGCGCGGCCCCCAAGCCCGCCGGCTCCGTGCCCGCCTCCCCCGGCACGCCGCGCAAGAAGGCCGTGGCCGCCGGGCCAAAGAAAGAGACCAAGCCGGTGCGCGAGCGCGCGGCACCGTCACGCCTGGACCAGTTGCAGGGCATCATTCTCGCCAGCCTCGAAGACGACAAGGCCGAGAACGTGGTCGCCCTCGACCTCGCCGGCCGCGCCTCGTTCGCCGACCGCATGGTGATCGCGACTGGCCTCGCCGACCGCCAGATCACCGCCATGGCGACGCATCTCGAAGACAAATTACGCGAGGCCGGCCTCCGGCGCATCCAGATGGAGGGCGCCACCGGCTCGGACTGGCTGCTGATCGATGCCGGCGACATCGTGATCCACCTGTTCAAGGCGGATGCCCGCGAGCAATACGGACTCGAGCGCATGTGGGCCGCCGACCTCGACGAGCCCGCCCCGGACCCCGCCCCCGCTGCCTGACCTCTGCCTGATCGCGGTCGGGCGGATCGGTCGCGGTCCGGAGGCGGAGTTGTTCGAACGCTATGCGCAGCGGCTGCGCCCGCGCCTGGCGCTGATCCAGATCGCCGAGGCGCGCGGCTCGCCCCCCGAAATCAAGCGCCGCGAGGCGGCCCTGCTGCTGGCCGCCCTCCCCGCCCACGCTTTCGTCGTGGCGCTCGACCAGGGCGCCGCCGCTCCCACCAGCGAGGCGCTCGCACGGACGTTCACCGGCTGGATCGAGCGCGGCCGCCCGGTCTGCTTCGTGATCGGCGGCGCCGAGGGGCTGGATGCCGCGGTGCTCGCCGCCTCCCACCACGCCCTCTCCCTCGGCCCGCTCACCTGGCCGCACATGCTGGTCCGGGTGATGCTGGCCGAGCAGCTCTACCGCGCCCAGTCGATCGCGGCCGGCCATCCCTATCACCGCGCCGGACGGCCTTG
>JAYTHH010000092.1:0-6440 GCA_043732745.1 Rhodospirillales bacterium | reverse complement strand
TCGGCGCCGGCGACGGCGGCGTGCTGCGTCGCGTTCTGCAGCACAGCACGGTTGCGAGGGCTGTGATGGTAGAGATCGATGGCGAGGTCATTCGTCTCGCCAAGGAATTCCTGCCTGACATCGCTGGTGACGCCTGGGTCGATCCGCGCGCCGACGTAATCGTGGGCGACGGCATCGATTATGTCCGTCAGGCCGTCGATACCACCTTTGATGTCATCATCGTCGACAGCACCGATCCGATCGGCGTTGGTGAGGTGCTGTTCACCGACGAGTTCTATGCCAACTGCGCCCGCATCCTCACCGGAGGCGGCCTGGTGGTGAACCAGTGCGGCGTGCCGTTCATGCAGCACGATGAACTGCATGAGACGAGCATTCGCCGGGCGAAGTTTATTCCCCATGTCGGCGCCTATGTCGCCGCCGTGCCGACCTATGTCGGCGGCTTCATGACCTTGGGTTTCGCTGCCAAGCAGGCTGGCCTCGATGCCGTGCCGGTCGAGACCATCCGCGCGCGCGCCGGGGTGGCTGGGATAATGGGGATCACGCGGTATTGGACGCCGGAAATCCACGTGAGCGCATTTCACCTGCCGCCCTACATCGCCCAGCACATGCCGCGCGCGTCATAGGCTGTCTGCGAAGCTCTGGACCAGACTTCCCGAGACGAGCCGCCAGCCGTCGACGAGCACGAAGAAGATCAGCTTGAACGGCAGCGAGATCACGTTGGGTGGCAGCATCATCATGCCCAGGCTCATCAACACGCTTGCCACCACCATGTCGATCACAAGAAACGGCAAATAGATCAGGAAGCCCATTTCGAAGGCCCGGCGCAGTTCGCTGACCAGAAAGCCGGGGACCAGCGCGCGCCAGCCAGCAGCATCCGGCGTGGCGGGCTCGGGTAGATGCGCGAGATCGAGAAACAGCCGTAGATCGTCGCCGCGCACATTCGCGGCCATGAAGCGCCGAAACGGTTCGCTGGCTAGACGCAACCCGTCCAGTTCGCCGATGCTGCCGTTGGCCATCGGCAGCAACCCCGCTTGCCAAGCCTGGTCCAACGCCGGTTGCATGACAAAATAGGTCAGAAACAGCGCCAATCCGATCATGACCGTGTTGGGCGGCGTGCCCTGCGCCCCGATCGCGCTGCGCAGCAGCGACAGCACGATCACGATGCGGGTGAAGGCGGTCATCATCACCAGCAAGCTCGGCGCCAATGACAGCACCGTGAGCATCGCGGTTAATTGCACGATGCGGGCGGTGGCGCCGGCGTTGCCGGCAGCCCCGAGATCGAAGCTGACGGACTGCGCCAGCGCCTCGTCCGGCAACAGCAGCCCCATTGCCAGAATCATCAGAACTGCCCTCATGCCGACTCCCCCAGGCGCAAAGGCACAAGCGTGATGGGCGACGAAAGCAGCACATCCGCGGGTCCGCCGGTCAGCAACAGCACGGCGGCGCCGTCGCAATGCAGCAGCGTTACTCGTCGTCGTGGGTCGAGCGCGATTGATTGCACCAAAAGCAGCCGGCCAGACGGTGTCGCCCGGATCAATCCACCAGGGCGGAGGAAGCGCTGAATCAACCATATCGCCGCCAGCACCAGCAAAAGTGCCATCGCGCCCAGGCTCAGCTCATGTGTCTGCACGGAATTTTTCCGATTGGTGAGGGTGGGGAGCAGAAGCCGGCGCAATCTGCAGCTCTAGCGCATCCAGGCTGCGCAGCAGTCCCGCCAACGCGGGGCGTATGCGGCGTCCATCCGCCAAATCGAGATCCAGCGCGCTCGCCGTCAGCCGGCCGATACAGTTGTCGAGACCGGTGAGATCGATGGCACGGCCTGCGCCGGCTAATGTGAGGGATACCTGAAGGGTGCGCGCGGAAGCCTGCGCCAAGGCGCTGCAGGCGTCGAATTCGGCATCCGGATTGGCGCGGGCGAAAAACGCCTGCACCCAGTCCCGCTCCGGCGCGTGGGGTGAGGGGCTGTTATCCGCGGCGCTGTGATGCTGGCTGTTGCGGGTCATGACAGGGGTCATTACGTCGCAACTTGGTTAACAGAGCCTTATCGGCCAGGCGGAGAATCGCCGCGCCGATCGGCCCACTCGGGGTCAGCTCGCCTTTTTGCGTCCGAATTTCCGTGGTGCAGCACCCTCACGCGGAGTAAAAATCTTTGGTGGCGGCGCCGGCGCGGCAGGTGCGATCGTGAAATCCTGCGCTCCCGCCTTATCCACGGCTGCCACAAATCGGGCGGCGGCGGCATCGGCAATCTCAAACTTGGTTTCGCGATCAAACACCCGGATCGCACCGATCTCGCTGCGGGTCACGTCACCCAGGCGGCAGATCAGCGGCAGCAGCCATTTCGGGTCGGCATTATTCTGTCGGCCGATGCTGATCCGGAACCAAGACGTGTTGCCCTCCACCCGCGTCTTGGGCGGCCCGTCCACGCGGTCCGGCCTAGCCGAATGCGCACGCGCCACGTCGCCCTGAGGCTGGCTGTCGAACAATTCGGCCGGGGCGGGCAGGCGGGCGCTGTACATCCGGATCAGCGCCGCAGCGATATCCTCGGCCGAGCGGCCTTCCAAAAGCTTGCGGGCAAGCTCGGCATCGGCCCCGCTGGCACGCTCGGTCAGAATCGGGTCGGCCAACAGCCGCTCCTGATCCCGCGCACGGATCTCGTCCGCCGCCGGCGGGCCACTCCAACTGCACTGAACCGACGCCGCCATCAAAAGCTGCTCCGCGCGCCGACGCTTCGGATGCGGCACCAGCAGCACGCATACGCCCTTACGCCCAGCACGCCCGGTGCGGCCGGACCGGTGCAGCAACGTTTCGCGATCGGTCGGCAGATCGGCATGAACCACCAGCCCCAGATCCGGCAGATCCAGCCCCCGCGCCGCTACGTCGGTCGCCACGCACACCCGGGCACGCCCATCGCGTAACGACTGCAACGCGTTGGTCCGATCGTTCTGGCTCAGCTCGCCCGACAACGCCACGGCCTGAAAGCCACGGCTCTCCAGGCTCGCATGCAGCCGACGCACTGCCTCACGCGTCGAGCAGAACACCAACGCCGCACGCATTTCAAAGAAGCGCAGCACGTTGATGAGCGCCGCCTCCGTCTCGTGCGACTGAATCCTGATGGCCCGATATTCGATGTCGGCATGCGGCTGGTGGCGCACCAGCGTATCGATCCGCAATGCGTTCTTCTGATACCGACGCGCCAGCGCCGCAATGTCATGCGCAATCGTGGCCGAAAACAGCAGCGTCCGCCGCTCGGCCGGCGCCGCGTCCAGAATGAATTCCAAATCGTCACGAAACCCGAGATCCAGCATCTCATCGGCCTCATCCAACGCCACAGCGCGCAGGGCCGACAAATTGAGCTGACCGCGCTCAATGTGATCCTTCAGTCGCCCAGGCGTGCCCACCACAATATGGCAACCCGCCGCAAGCGCCCGCTGTTCGAAACGCGCATCCATCCCGCCCACGCAGGACACAACGCGTGCGCCAGTCTGTTCATACAGCCAGCTCAGCTCACGATGCACCTGCATCGCCAACTCACGCGTTGGCGCGATCACCAACGCCAGCGGCAACGCGGCGCGCTCGAACCGCTCGGCCTCGCCCAGCAGCGTGGTGGCAAACGCCATCCCATACGCCACGGTCTTGCCGGAGCCGGTCTGGGCTGAGACCAGCAGGTCGCGCTCCTCGCCTTCCGCGGCAAGCACGGCGGCCTGCACCGGCGTGGGTTCAAGGTATTCACGGGCCAATAACGCGCGTGCAAGGGCCGGATGGGTGGCTGGAAACGGCATTTTGTGAGGTGGGCCAATCTGGCGGGGGCCATCATGCGACGCCCGGGCGGCGACTGGGAAATGGCGCTCCAGCGGGGGGAACAGGCGCGGTCCATACAGCATCGTGTGGCCATACGCCATCTAACAACCACAAACCGCGGGCTTGCCTGCGTTGCGTGCAGCGGGCCGCGGGCCGACCATGCTTCGTTTCAGACGAGACGAACGTCATGATGGTGGCACCAAACCGTCATGAACCTGTCACGACAGTGGGTGTATTCCACACGGCGAAGAAAGGGACGTCATGCTGAGGATTTCGGGGCTTTCCAGAGTGTACGGTGACCGCTTCGCAGCAAAGGACATCACGATCGAGATCGCGCCCGGGTCGTTCATCGGCGTCATCGGCCGCTCGGGCGCCGGCAAATCCACCCTGCTGCGCATGATCAACCGACTGGTCGACCCCACCTTCGGCACCATCATGATGGACGGCATCAACGTCACCCTGCTCAAGGGCGCTCCGTTGCGCAGTTGGCGCCGTCGCTGCGCCATGATCTTCCAGCAGTTCAACCTCATCGGCCGGGTCGACGTCCTCACCAACGTTCTCATGGGCCGCCTCGGCCACATGCCCGCTTGGCGCGCCATGTTCAAGCTGTGGTCCCACGAAGACCGCGTCATCGCCCTCTCCGCCCTCGAACAGCTCGACATCGCCTCGCTGGCCGCCCAACGCGCCGACCAACTCTCCGGCGGCCAGCAACAACGCGTCGCCATCTGCCGCGCCCTGGTGCAGGAGCCGGACATCATCCTGGCCGACGAACCCATCGCCTCGCTCGACCCGCGAAATACAAAAGTGGTGATGGACGTCCTGCAGCGCATCAACCGCGAATTCGGCATCACCATCATCTGCAACCTGCACTCCCTCGATCTGGCGCGCACCTACTGCGACCGCCTGGTCGGCATGGCGCAGGGACGCGTGGTGTTCGACGACGTGCCGACCGCCCTCACCGAAGACGTCGCCCGCGAGCTCTACGGGCTCGAAGCCGGCGATGTCATGGCCGAGGCCGTGGTCCCCCGCCATTCCGTGTCGGCCTGAGACGGCCACACCCAACGCGCCAAACAGGAGAAACGAAATGATCACCCGCCGCTCGCTGATCTCGAACACCGCCACCGCCACCGCGCTCGCAGCCGCCGCCACCCCCGCACGGGCCCAAAGCTGGAAGGCGCAATACCCCGAACTCGTCTACGCCACCGTCCCGGCCGAGAATGCTTCCGGCGTGATGGACCGCTTCGCCCCGTTCATCGAATACCTCACCAAGGAAATCGGCACTAAGGTCACGTTGCGCGTCGCCAACGACTACGCCGCGGTGATCGAGGGCCAGAAGGCCGGCAACGTGCAAATAGCCTATTACGGCCCGGCCTCGTTCTCCAAGGCCCGCATCATCGGCGTCAAGACCGACGCCTTCGCCATCGACGTCAATTCAGACGGCACCAAAGGCTACTACTCGGTCTTCTACGTCCGCACGGACAGCCCCTACAAAACCATCGAAGACCTCAAGGGCAAGGCGATCGGCCTCGTCGATCCCAACTCCACCTCCGGCTACAACATGCCAATGTTCAAGCTGAGCAAGATGGACATCAAGCCAGACACCTTCTTCTCCAAGGTCGTCGTCACCGGCAGCCACGAAAACGCCGTGCTCGCCCTCGCCCAGGGCACCGTGGACGTCTGCGCCAACTGGTGGAACGCCGATGACGACAGCAACCTCACCCGCATGCTCACCAAGGGTATGGTCCGTGACAACTCCGGCGCCACGCTGAAAAAGAGCGATTTCCGGATCATCCTGAAATCCGACCTCATCATCAACTCGCCCACCGCAATCCTCGAAAGCCTGCCAGACGATCTTAAGACAACAATCAGGAACGCCTTCTTCAACGCCCCCACCAAGGCGCCCGAAGCCTTCGCCAAACTGTCCGACGGCAAGAACAAGCCCTGGGCGCCGATCACCAACGCCGACTACGAAGACACCGTCAAGCTTGTCCGCTTCGTCGACAGCCTGCGCAAAGCCTAAATCTCGCCAGAACGCTGCAAGAAGGGCTTGGGCAGCAACGCTCCGGCCCTTCGCACGTCCCAGCCCTTCTCACTTAATCGCCTCCCACATCCTACGAGGTCCAAGTGGCTCGAACCATCCGGGCGGGTGCCTCCGCAACCATCGCCGCCCTCATCGCAGCCTACGCAAACGAGCTTGCCGCCCGCCGCCACCGCGCCCTGGTCGGCTTCGCCCTGCTGGCCGTGGGAGTAGCCATCGCCTGCTGGACGGCCGAGATCCGCCCCCTGGTCTTCTTCGACCACATCGGCAACTTATTCAGCTACGTCGCCGGCCTCTTCGTGCTCGACACCGGCGCATCGGTCTTCTCAAACCCCACCGAATGGTACTGGGGCCTCCTGAAATGGTCCCACCTCCTGCTCGACACGCTGCTGATTGCCTATGTCGGCACCCTGCTCGGCGCCGCACTAGGCTTCGCACTCTGCTTCGTCTCCGCCCGCAACCTGATGCGCTCCGCCTGGACATGCGCCCTGATGCGCCGCTTCCTGGAATTCGGCCGCACCGTACCGGACATCGTCTTCGCGCTCATCTTCGTCGGTGCCTTCGGCCTCGGCCCGGTCCCCGGCGTCCTCGCCATCGCCATGCA
>JAYTHH010000091.1:0-6446 GCA_043732745.1 Rhodospirillales bacterium | reverse complement strand
TTTCTAAATTGGCGGCCGTGTCCTCTGATACGCTTACTTATACTTTAAGCGCCACAGCACGACGGCGGCCAATGCGTATGTGCAGCCGTCGATGGCCGGCTACCTGCGCCGGCTGGAGGCGGGGTTGCACGACATGGGGCTGGCGGCGCCGATGTTTCTGATGCTGTCGGGCGGCGGGTTGACCACGATCGAGACGGCGTGCCGGTTTCCGATCCGGCTGGTGGAAAGCGGGCCGGCCGGCGGAGCCATCTTCGCCGCCGACATTGCGCGGCAGTGTGGGCTCGACCGGGTGCTGAGCTTCGACATGGGCGGGACCACGGCCAAGGTTTGTCTGATCGACGACGGCCAGCCGCAAGCGTCCCGCACGTTCGAGGTGGCGCGGATCGGGCGGTTTCAGCGGGGATCGGGCCTGCCATTGCGCATACCGGTGATCGAGATGGTGGAGATCGGCGCGGGCGGCGGCAGCCTCGCGGGCGTGGATGGGTTGGGGCGGATTACGGTGGGGCCGGAGAGCGCCGGGGCGTCACCGGGGCCGGCGTGTTACGGCCGGGGTGGGGCGCGACCCGCGGTGACGGACGCGAATTTGCTATTGGGCCGCTATGACCCGCAGCGTTTCGCGGGCGGCACGCTGACGCTGGACCCATCCGCCGCCGCCCTCGCGATGGCGGCGGTGGCTGGGCCGTTGGGCGTCGATGCCGGGATGGCGGCGCTGGGCGTGGTGGAGATCGTGGACGAGAACATGGCCAACGCGGCGCGTGTCCATGCCATCGAATCGGGCAAAACCTACGATGGCCGCACGATGATCGCGTTCGGTGGTGGCGGCCCCGTGCATGGCTATCGCGTTGCTGAAAAGATTGGCATATCCCGGATTCTGGTGCCGACCGGCGCGGGCGTCGGCTCGGCCATCGGGTTTTTACGCGCGCCGGTGGGCTATGAGGTTGTTCGCAGCCTATATCAGCGGTTTTCCACATTCGACGTGCATGCCGTGAACGCCTTGCTCGACGACATGACCGCCGAGGCCGAGGCGGTGGTGGCCGAAGGCAGCTTCGGCGCGCCCACCCGCCAGGTCCGCACCGCCTTCATGCGCTATGTCGGCCAGGGCCACGAAATACCCGTGTCCTTCCCCGACCGCATCCTGACGCAGGACGACGTGGCCGGTATTCGCGCCGCCTATGACCGCGCCTACGCGCATTTCTACGATCGGCCGGTGCCGGGATCGGATGTCGAAATCATGAGCTATGCCGTGCAGGTCTCCACAATCACCGATCACGCCGGCGGCGCCGTATCCGACGCGGCCGCGTACGATGCTACGGCGGCTCGCGTCCAGCAGGTGCGGGACACCACGACGGGTGAGGTATCCGCCTGGGCCATCCATGACCGTGCGGACCTTGCTCCAGGCGCCAAATTTTCAGGACCGGCCATCATCGCCGAGAACGAAACCTCCACGCTTGTCGGGCCGGGCTGGACCGCCTCGATCGATTCGCGTGGCTACATCTTGATGATCCGTGCAGGAGAAATCGCATGAGCAACGTGGGCATGAGCAACGGGGGCATCAGCAACGGGGGCATGAGCAACGCAGCGCTTGCCGGCATTCAACGCCAGATCATGTGGAACCGGCTGATCGCGGTGGTGGAGGAACAGGCGCAGACCATGATCCGCACCGCGTTTTCCACCACGGTGCGCGAGGCCGGCGACCTGTCTGCCGGAATTTTTGATCTGCAAGGCCGCATGCTCGCCCAGGCCGTCACCGGCACGCCGGGCCATGTGAACTCGATGGCTGAGGCGGTGGGTCACTTCCTGGCGAAGTTTCCAGTCGAGGTCATGAACCCTGGCGATCACTACATCACCAACGACCCATGGCTCGGTACCGGCCATCTGCACGACCTCACGGTGGTGACACCCACCTTCCGCAATGGCAAGATCGTGGGCCTGTTTGCCAACACGGCCCATGTGATGGATGTCGGCGGCCTTGGCATGGGGCCGGATGCACGCTCGGTGTTCGAGGAAGGCATCTACATTCCCATCGTCAAATGCTTCGATCGCGGCGTGGCCAACGAGACCTTCTTCGATTTCATCCGCTGGGGATCACGGCTTCCGGTTGAGCTTGAGGGCGACGTCTATTCGCTGTGCGCCTGCAACGATGCCGGGGCGAAGCGTTTGGTGGCGATGATGGACGAGTTCGCCATGGACAGCATCGATCCCTTGGCCGCCTTCATCTTCGACAGCTCCATGAAGGCCACGCTGGCCGAAATCGCCAAGCTCAAACAGGGTGTCTATTCCAGCGAGATCAGCTCGGACGGCTACGACGAAACCGTCACCCTGCGTGCCGCGATGCATATCCTGCCAGATTCAATCGAGGTCGATTACGAGGGCACCACCGGATTGTCGCAGCGTGGCATCAACGTGCCGGCGCCGTATACCCGCGCCTATGCCTGCTTCGGCATCAAGGTGGTGGTGGCGCCGGACATCCCCAATAATTGGGCCAGCCTGGCGCCGTTTCGGATGAAGATCCCAGAAGGCTGCATCCTCAACGCGCCGCGCCCGTATCCGGTGGCGGTGCGCCATGTGGTGGGCCAGTTGCTGCCCGATCTCATGATGGGCTGCCTGCACCAGATCGTGCCCGATCGCGTCACCGCCGAAGGCTCGTCCTGCCTGTGGAACCCGCCCTTGCGCGGCGGTGGGTCGGTCAGCGGGCAGGGGCGCCCCAACAAGCCTGTCATTTCAGACTTCGAAGTCACCACCTTCAACTCCGGCGGCACCGGGGCACGGCCGACTCGGGATGGGCTGGATGCCACGGCGTTTCCTTCCGGCGTGCGCACCATGCCGGTGGAGGCCACCGAAAACGTGGCGCCAGTCGTGTTCTGGCGCAAGGAATTCCGCCCCGACAGCGCCGGTGCCGGGCGCACGCGCGGTGGCTTCGGGCAGATCATGGAGATCGGCACCAAGGGCGAGCTGGAATTTGCCGTGAACGCCATCTTCGACCGTGTGGCCCATCCGCCGAAAGGCCGCGATGGCGGTGGCGATGGGGCAGGGGGCATCGTCAGCACGGTGGCTGGCGAGACGTTGCGCACCAAGGGATTTCAGATCATCCCAGATGGTGAACGCCTGCTGCTGCAGCTTCCCGGCGGCGGCGGGATGGGCGACCCGGCCACTCGCGATCCTGCGCTGGTTGCCCGCGACGTGCGCGATGGCCTGGTATCGCCGGCGAATGCCGAGACGCTCTATCGTGTTGCCGTGGACGCTGCAGGTGTCATCGACACCGCGAAAACCGCCGAACTGAGGACGAACACACATGCGCTGTGATCTGATCTTTCGCGATGTGACCATCATCGACGGCACCGGCGCCGCGCGCGTCGTCGGCGATGTCGGCGTGTCCGGCGACCGCATTACGGGCGTGGGCGATCTCGGCGCCTGGTCGGCGGATCGCGAAATCGTCGCCACCGGCAAGGTTCTTGCCCCCGGCTTCATCGATGCCCACACGCATGACGATCGCGCCGTGCTGTGCGGGCCGGATTGCATGCTGTGCAAGATGTCCCAGGGCGTCACCACGGTGGTCGTCGGCAATTGCGGCATCAGCCTCAGCCCGGTGCGTATGACATCCCGCCCGATCCCGCCGCTCGATCTGCTCGGCGACGAGCAGTGGTGGACCTTCGACAGCTTCGCCGCATACGCCGCAAGGCTCGGCACCGATCCGTCGCCGGTCAACACCGTGGCGCTGATCGGCCATATGTCGCTGCGCGTGGAAGCCATGGGCGGCGACGTGCTGCGGGCCGCCAGCGATGCCGAGGCGCATAAGATGCAGACCCGACTGAAGGAGGCGTTGCAGCAGGGCGCATCAGGTTTCTCCACCGGCCTCTACTACCCGCCTAGCCATGAGGCCCCCAGCGACGAGGTGATCGCGGTGGCCGAAGCCCTTCGCGGCCAGGGCGGCCTCTACGTCACGCACATGCGCGACGAGGGCGACGGCGTGATCCAGTCGATCGAGGAAACGCTGAAGATTGGCCGCGCTGTCAACGCCCCGGTGGTGATCAGCCACCACAAATGCACCATGCCGCATAATTTCGGCCGGTCCACCGAAACGCTGGCTCTGATCGAGAAGGCCAGTGCCAGCCAAAAGGTGGATTTCGACGTTTATCCCTACATTGCCGGCTCCACTGTGCTGATGCCGGACAAACTAAGGCCGAACGTGCCGGTGAAGATCACCTGGTCGATTCCGCATCCGGAGTTGCAGGGCAAATGGCTCGCCGATATCGCCGCAGGCTGGGGCATCGACCAGGTCGACGCCGCGCATCGCCTGCTGCCGGCCGGCGCCATCTATTTCCAGATGGACGAGGCGGACGTGCAGCGCATTATGGCGCATCCGCTCAGCATGATCGGCTCGGACGGCCTGCCGCACGACGCCTTCCCGCATCCCCGCCTGTGGGGCGCGTTCCCGCGCGTGCTCGGCCACTACGCCCGCGACCTCGGCCTTTTTTCGCTTGAGACCGCCGTGCACAAGATGACCGGCCGTGTGGCTGACGTGTTTGGCCTCGCCGATCGCGGCGTCATCCGCACCGGCGCCTATGCCGATCTGGTGCTGTTCGACCCCGAGACGGTGCGCGACGCCGCCGATTTCGACAACCCGACGCTCCCTGCCGTGGGCATCGCCGAGACCTGGGTGGCCGGCCAATCCGCCTATGTGCACGGCGAGGGCGCTACGTCCGCGCGTGCCGGTCGTGTCGTGACACGCGGCGCAAGTAATGTCGTCACGCGCGGCGCCATCGGATGAATGTTGCGCGGGGCAGCTATGCTTTGAAACAGCGTGACCCATAAAGGGCAGATATGTTGACCTTTTGGCATGAGCATTTCCTTGATCGCCTTCACTGGTTTCGCCATCGCATCCACGTTCACGCCCGGCCCGAACAACATCATGTTGGCGGCGGCCACGGCCAGCTTTGGCGTTCGCAAGGTGATCCCGATGTTGCTGGGCATTCAGCTTGGCTTCGGTGCGCTTTTGCTGGCGGTGGGGTTGGGTCTTTCCGCGCCGCTGATGCGGTATCCCAGCCTGCAGGGGGCTTTGCGCTGGATCGGAATCCTTTGGCTTGTATATCTGGCCTTCAAGATCGCTACCGGCCCGGTGGCCGCACCCGAATCCGGCACCGCGAAGCCGGCCTTGGGATTTTCCGGGGCCGCCTTCATCCAGGTGCTGAATCCGAAAGCCTGGTTGATGTGCGTGGCCGTCGCGACCAGCTGGATCAGTCCGGACGCTCCGGCCCCGCCGCAGGTGCTGATTACCACGGCGATCATGCTGGCGGTGGGGCTGCCGGCCTCGTCACTTTGGGTGGGGATCGGCGCCGGTGCCGCGCGTCTGCTCGACCGACCGGGCCGGCTGCGAATCTTCAACGTGGTAATGGCTATTCTGCTGGTGGCCTCAGTGCTGCCACTTGCGTTCACTTGACCATCCGAGTGTCGTTCTGAACCCTCTGAACCCCCATCGCGCGCCCACCACCGGCGCCGCCACGCCTGAAATTGCCGATCTCGCGCGGGCCTTCTTTACCATCGGCATCTGCGGATTCGGCGGGGTGATGCCGTGGGCGCGGCGGATCACGGTGGAAAGCCGGCACTGGCTGTCCGACGATGAGTTCGTCGATGCGCTGGCGATGTGTCAGTTCGTGCCCGGTCCCAACATCGTGAACTTCGCGGTGGCGCTTGGCAGCCGCTTCCAGGGCATTCCCGGGGCGTTTGCCGCGGTGATCGGGCTGATCGCGGTGCCGATGGTGCTTGTGGTCTGCATCAGCGTGGGCATCGAGCAGATCCCCGACCATCCCGTGGTCGTGGGCGCGCTGCACGGCATGGCGGCGGTGGCGGCCGCCCTGGTGGTGGGCATGTCGGTGAAGGTGGCGATGCCCATGCTGCGGCGGCGCGACTGGCTCGCCATCGTCATGGCCTGTTCGGCGTTTGCGTCCGTGGCGGTGCTGCGCCTGCCGCTGGTGCCGACTTTGCTTGTGCTGGCGCCGGTCGGCGTGGCTCTGCACTGGCGGCGGCGATGAGCACGCAGGATCTGGTGTCCCTCGCTGCCGTGTTCGCCAAGACCGGGCTGGTCGCGGTCGGCGGCGTGATCACCGTGCTTCCCGAAATCCAGCACGAGGTGGTGGACGTGCATCACTGGATGGATGCCCGCACCTTCGCCGGGCTTTTTGCCCTGGCGCAGGCCTCGCCTGGGCCGAACATGCTGGTCGTCACCTTAGTGGGCTGGCGGGTGGCGGGCTTGGCCGGCGCGGTGGTGGCGAGTGTTGCCCTGATGGCGCCGCCGGCGATGCTGGCCTACGCGATGAGCAGCGTCTGGCGACGTTTTCGCGGCGCACGGTTTTTGGGTGTGGTGCAGGCCGGCCTGACCTGCGTGACCGTGGGGCTGATCGCGGCTGCTGCAGCCTTGCTGGTGGAGAATTCGGTGTCGTCGGTGGAAT
>JAYTHH010000090.1:0-18395 GCA_043732745.1 Rhodospirillales bacterium | reverse complement strand
AAGCCTCATGCCCGCCCCCGCCAGTGAACACCGGTCGGGAGCAAATTACGTGAGGCAACAGGGCATCCGTCGGGAATATTTCAGGCGAGGCAATGCGCGATCCCACCGGGGAGTCGCGCCCGTTCAGCGTCGCGTTCACGCCAGACGGGAGCAAGATACTCGTGGCCAACTTCATCACGGCCAATCTTTCGGTGGTTGACGTGAAGCAGGCGTTGGCTGGTGCGAAACAGCCTGAGATTGCCCGAATAGCGCTGCCAGTCCCGGACGGGTCCGGCACCAAGGCGCAACCGCGGGCTGTTGCGGTGACGCCGGACGGACACTTTGCAGTGGTGGGAGGAGGCCAAGCCAACAATCCCGGCGGCGGCTCGGTGTGGGTGGTGGATCTCTCTCAAGGCAAACTCGTCAATACCGTCACAGGCGTCGGGAACGAACCCTATCTGCTGGCTATCACGCCGTGACGGTTGGATCGCCCTACCCGACATGCGACCGCGCCGTCACTTCATACGTCGCCAGTTTCCCCACCGGCACACCCAAGCGGTTTTTGTGGTCACACCGTCGGTGAACATGTGTTCTCGGTGTTCCGGTGTTCCGGCCAAATGCGGCATTTCGCGGCCACGTCTTTTCGGACACCAGCCGGACACGAAAAAGCCGCCTCGGATTTTCTATCCGCAGGCGGCTCCTAATAATATGATATCATTCATGAATTTGGTTGCGGGAACACGCAGCCACTTATACCGAACGACCCTTGGGGCTAAATGACCCATGTCGGCTGCCGGAACTCGCAACCGACGATTCCACTATTCGACCGTAGCTGTCTAACCATGAGGAGGTTGCTGAACCGCGACCTCCTGTAGCGGCCATTGGTCCTAATATCCCTAATCTGACGCATCCCGCTGGGGGAAGCACGGAGTTCCGGCGGGTGCGAGCGAGATATGTCGAAGCCGATAATCAGCGAAAAAAGCCACGCCGGGTCATGAACTGCATAGCCTTGGCCTGCAAATCGTTGGCTGCCTGCTCTGGCGTCTTGGTCTTTGCACAAGCAGCATTGACCTCATCGGACATCATAACAAGCACCTGTTCGGACTCGCGCATCGGAATATAGCCGAACGTGTCTCCCAACATTGCGGTGCGCACTGCCGGATAGTGCGGGAATTTCTGAATCAGAGCGGGATCCGACAAGGCCCCGATACGCGCGGGCGCTGTTCCGTTGGCGGCGTTGCGGCTCACAATTTCAGGTGACGTCAGCCATGCGACGTAGAGGCGTGCAGCCTCGGCCTGCTTTGCCTTTGCATTCACGCCGATCGACGTGCCACCCAGTAGCGCACCGCCTGGCGGAGGCGTCATGGCATAGTTGCCGGTCACCGCGGACTTCGCGGGGTCCGACAGCGTGGCGAAGCCGCCGGGCCACATGATAGCCTGCGCGGATTTGCCCGCGGAGAAGCTGTTGAGCACCTCGGCATAATCCCAGGTGAGGTTGCCGGGAGGACTGATCGACATCATGTCGCCGGCCAGGAAGCGCATGGTTTTGAGGCCCGCTTCACTGTTCAGTAGCGGCTTGCCGGCCGCATCGAAATACTGTCCACCGAAAGCGTGAAACAGCAGAGAATACAGAACATAGGCCTGTGGCGTCTTGCCAGCCGGCAGCGCGAAGCCATACTGGCCCTCGCCCGACATTGCCTTGCCACGGGCAACAACTTCGTCCCACGTCTTGGGCGAATCGGTGAAACCCTTGGCAGCGGCGCGCTGCTTGTTCCACATTAAAAATGACACATCGCCAAGAATAGGCAGTCCGATCAGCTTGTCGCCAACCTTGCCGTAGATATCCAGCAACTTTGGCGGATAGTCATCGAGCGCCAAAGCTGGCGCGTCGGGGAGTTCCTGGTTGAGCTTCGACAGGTCCGCAAGGAACGGCGCCAGATCCTGCTTCCACTGGTAGATGAAAAGCGTGACATCGTAGGCGTTGGTGTTGCTGGTGAGGTCCAACATCATTTTTGCATAATGGTCGCTTGGCGCCACTCGCGTGACCTGCAGATTGATGCCGGTTGCATCGGTGAACTCGGCACCCAGCGCGGTCGGTGCGTCGAATGGCGGGCTGGTGCGCGAGAGGATGTTTAGGGTTGTGCCAGCATATTTCCGCGAAAGCGGCGCGGCCGTGGCGGGATGGATCGCAAAGCCGGTGAGAGAAGCTGCGAGAACGCCGAGTTGTCGGCGGCTGAGGATGGACATTGACTGTCTCTTTCTGAGGAATTCTTCTGATTGGGCGATCAGCGTACCGCCAGATGCTCCGCGATGGCCTGGAAGGCGCGGCGGAAGGTACCGTTCTGGACCTGGTCAACGACCTGATCACTATCCGCGGCCGAGACCTCGAATTCGGCCCACCAGTCGATGAACGTGCGTTGCCCCTCGGTCACCGGCAACAGACGGTAGCCCGCTACATATCCAGTAACTGGCAACGGGCTTTCGAGAATGCAGTAGATGCATTCATGGTCGCGATCCGAGAGCGACAATAATTGCTCGCGCAAATGGCCACCATTGGCGAGATGGAAGCTTCGCACGCAGCCCACCGCATCGCTGGGAAGGGCCGCCTCGATCTCGCTGTCTCGGATGAACGGGTGCCAATTCGGCATGCCGTTGAAGTCGCGGATCAGCGACCAGACCTTCTCGATTGGCGCCTCGATGACATCGCTGACATAGATCCGAACCATCGTGTTTCCCCTTCTTATCCTTTGACCGAACCCATGGTCAGGCCACGAACCAGGTATTTCTGCATGGCGACGGCAAAGCCCACCACCGGCGTGGAGATCATCAGCGCGGCCGCGCCGATGGCCCCCCATTGCACGCCGTATTCGTTGCGAAATCCGATGATCGACAGCGGCGCCGTGGCCGCGTGGGATTGTGTGAGCGCGAGGGCGAACAGAAACTCGTTCCAGGCGGCAATGAAGACGAACACCGCCGTGGTGACCATACCGCCGGACAGCAGTGGCAGCATGATGCGGCGGAAGACCTGCAGTTCGGTGCAGCCATCGATGATGGCGGCCTCACGGATCTCCGCCGGCAGCTCCCGGAAGAAGCCGCGTAGCAGCCATATTGCGAAAGGCAGGTTGAAGGCGGTGTAGATGCACACCAGCACCAGGCGGGTGTCGAGCAGCCCCGCGCTGGAGGCCGCGAGATAGACGGGGATCAGGATGGCGATACCCGGCACCATTCGGGCCACCAGAATGGCTGCCAGGAACACGCGCCCGCGCATGTGCAACTGGGTCAGGGCATAGGCCGCAGGCGATGCGATGGCCACCACCAACAGCGTGGCTGGGATGGACACAAGCAGGCTGTTCAGCAGGTAGTTCTGAAAGCCGATCTCGCGAAAGACCGAGTTGAATCCATCGAGTGTGGGCGTAAAGAGGAAGCGCATCTCCAGCGTATCCACGGGGCGGCGGAAGCCGGTGAGCACCATCCAGATATACGGGAACAGATAGACGCCGGAGATCACGCACCACAACGCCGTGAGCGCCAGCTTGACGCGGGTTTTGACTTTCATCGATCGGCGGCCGCGGTCTTGAACAGATGGCGCAGCAACGGCGCACTGACCAGCAGGACGATCACCACGAAGATCCAGGCAGTAGCGGCAGTGCGGCCGATGTCGAACGCGGAGAAGCCGGTCTTGTAGGTGTAGATCGTCATCGTCGTGGTGCGGTCGCCGGGGCCGCCGGCGGTAAGCAGCCAGATCTTGTCGAAATCTCCCATCGCCGCGATGCAGCGGAAAGCGGCGGCGATGAGCATGTAGGGCACGAGATGCGGCAGCAGGATGTAGCGAAACATCTGCCACGGTGAGGTGCCGTCCACCTTGGCGGCATCGATCAGGCTATCATCGATCGCCTGCAGCCCGGCCAGCAGCACCAGCATGAAGAACGGCGTTGTCTGCCAGACATCCATGATGATCATGGACACCAGCGCCATGTCGAGGCTCAGCCAGGCCACGCTGGGAAGGCCGATGGCGTTGAGCAGGTGGTTGAACACCCCGTTCTCCTGCTCATACATCAGCTTCCAGAAGATGCCGATCACGGAGGGGGTGATGACCATCGGAATGATCATCACCGAGCGGAAGAAGCCGCGCCAGAAGAACTCGAGGTTCAGCAACAGCGCAAAGATCGTGCCCAGGATCAGGCCGAAAACGATGGAGCTGGCGGCGTAGGTGACGGTGACGCGCACCGCGCCCCAGAACTCGGCACTGCCCAGCGTGTCCTGGTAGTTCTCCAACCCCGCCGGATCGTTCTCGCTGCCGGGCATCACCAGCACCCAATGGGTGAAGCTCGCGTGCAGGGCATAGAGCATCGGACCGAGATACACGGCCAGCAGCACCAGCCCGGCCGGCAGGGCGAAAATAAAGGCCTGATGGTGCGTCAGGCTGAAACGTCGGCGGCGGCGGCGCTGCGTGCCGAGGAGGGCGGTGGCGCTCATCCGCGCAGGTATCCGCGTCGCTTCATGAACACGGTAACCTTGTCCTGCATGCTGGCCACCGCGTCCTCCGGAGTTTTGGTTCTGGCGCAGGCGGCGTTCACCTCGTCGTAGATGATGATGTTGACCTGCTCGGAATCGCGGATGGGCATATAGGCCGCGACCTTGCCGGACATGCCCTGCAGCACTGCGGGCAGATGCGGGAACTTGGCAACCACCTCGGGGGCCTCGAACGCGGAGATCCGGCAGGGCTGCGCGGTGATCAGCGCCAGGCGCCGGGAGATCTCGCGGCTGGTGAGCCAGGCGACGTAGAGCTTGGCGGCATCGCGGCCGCGCGCGTTGGCGTTCACGGACACCGCCCAACCGCCGAGCATCACCGCCTCCGGCGTTGGCGCCCAGCCGAGGGAGGTGGCGTTCACGGATTTGGCCGGGTCCAGCAGGGTAGAGAAGCCGCCAGGCCACATGAAGCCCTGGGCGGCCTGGCCGACGGCGAAGGAATTCACCATCTCTGGAAAGTCCCAGGTGAGGTTGCCGGGCGGGCTGACCTGCATCAGCTGCTCCGACATCATGCGGGTGGCGCGCAGGGCGGCCGCGCTGTCGAAGGTGGGCTGGCCCTTGGCGTCGGTGAAGCCGCCGCCATAGCCGTGCAAAAGGGTGATCCAGACGCAGGCGGTCTGGATGCTTTTGCCGGCGGGCATGTTCAGCCCGAACTGCTTGCCGCCGCGAAGCTTGAGGCCGTTGTCATAGACGCCCTGCCAATCCGCTGGCGGGTGGTCCGGGTCCAGCCCGGCCTCCTGATAGGCCTTGCGGTTCCACACCAGGAAGGTGGCGCTGCCTGCGATCGGGATGGCCATCATCTTGCCGCCGGCACGAGTGTAGATGTCGAGCGCTCGCTTGGGAAAGTCCTCCGGCTCCAGCGGCGGGCTGCCGGGGATCTCGTGCTCGATGTTGGCGTGATCGATCACGTAGGGCGCCAGTTCCTCCTTCCACTGATAGGCGTTCAGATAGACGTCGAACGCGTTGGTCTTGCTGGCGACATCGAGGACCATCTTCTGGTAGCGGTCGCCGTAATTGACCTGGGTGTAGTCGAGCTGGATGCCGGTCTGTTCGGTGAATTCACGGCTGAACTGCGCGATGGCCACGTTCACCGGCTCGGGCCCCCAAAGCAGCTTGAGCGTGGTGCCCGCATAGGTTTTCGGCAGGTTGCGTGTGGCTGGTCCTGGCGTCTGTGCGAGCGCGTGGCGCACGCCCTGCAGCATGGCAGCCGCGGTCAGACCGGCGGCAAGGCTACGACGGGTCAGTCGTTGCATCGCGTTCCCCTCCTACGTACCGCGATGTTGGCCATCGGGCGTTTATGATCGAGAGACAACCAAAGCACCGGCCACCTTACAACAGGCGACCGGTGCATGGATGGGTAGATTTGGGTAACGAGTTCAACCGGGCAGGTAACCGCGCCGTTTCATGAAGGTGGCGACCTTGTCCTGAAGGGCGGCGGCTGCCTGTTCCGGCGTTTTGGTGCCGGCGCAGGCGGCGTTGACCTCGTCATAGATCATGATGTTGACCTGCTCCGAATCCTTGATCGGACAGTAGGTGGCGACACGCCCGGACATGCCTTCCAGGACAGCCGGCAGAACCGGGAAGCGCGAGACGACGGTAGGATCCTTGAAGGCGGAGATGCGACACGGCGTGCCGGTAACCAGCGCGGTCTGGCGCGAGATCTCCGGCGAGGACAGCCAACCGACGAACAGCTTCGCCGCGTCGAGGTTGCGGCTTTTGGCGTTCACCGCCAGGCCCCAGCCGCCGAGCAACACCGCCTCGGGCGTCGGAGACCAGCCAATCTCGTTGGCGATGGCCGATTTGCTGGGATCGAACAGGGTGCTGAATCCGCCGGTCCACATATAGCCCTGCGCGGTCTGGCCGCTCGCCAGGCCGTTGATCATTTCCGGGAAGTCCCACGACAGGATGCCCGGTGGCGAGACCTTGCCGAGGCGTTCGGCCATGAAGCGGATGGCTTGCACCGAGGCCGGCGTGTCCATCGTCGGACGCCCTGCGGCATCCAGATACTGGCCGCCGAATCCGTGGAACAGGGTGATCCAGACGCAGGCGGTCTGGATGCTCTTTCCCGCCGGCATGTTGAATCCGTATTGCTTGCCGCTGACCAGTTTCTGGCCCCTGGTATAGACGGCATCCCACGTGGACGGCGTCACGTTCGGGTCCAGCCCCGCGTCGCGCAGCGCCTTTTTGTTCCAGACCAGCATCGAGATATCGCCGATCAATGGCGCCGCCACGATGCGATTGCCGAGCTTGCCATAGGCCTCCAGCGCCCGCTGGGGATAATCGTCCCATTGCTGCGGCGGCACGCCCTTCACTTCCTGGTCGATGTGCGTGAGATCGGCCATGTAGTCGCCGACCTGGGACTTCCATTGGTAGGCGCTGAGATAGATGTCGAAGCTGTTGGTGCCGCTGCTCGCATCCAGCACCAGCTTTTGATAGCGGTCGGCCTGGAGAAGGTTGAGGAATTCCAGCTTGATCCCGGTGGCCTCCGTGAACCGCCCGGCAAAGCTCGTCAGGTCGAGATAGCTGGGCGTCGTGCCCCAGGTGATGCGTAGAGTGCTGCCGGAATAGGTGCGCGGCAGGTTGCGCGTAGCCTCGGCCATGGCTGCCTGTGCCTTGGCTTGGCCCAGTGGATTGGCAAGCATCGCCGCCGACGCGGCAGTGGCGGCAAAGGTTCTGCGTGTGATGTTGGCCATGGCGCGTTCCTCGTTTGGGCGCGATCTTTGGCGTCGCGCTTGAATACAAGGCAGCACAGCAGCAACGCACACGTTAGTGCCAGAGGTGTCGCGATCAAAATGGGGTAATTTTGGGAAGTTGCCGGCCTAACCCTTTCGCTGGGGCCGTCCGGTTGCGGAGGCTAGGAGTCCGAGTTCCGTCATCTTATTGTAGAGCGTCTTGCGCGAGACCCCGAGGAAAAGCGCGGTCTCCGTTCGGCGGAATCGGTTGCGGCGCAGGCCGTCTAGGATCCATTCGCGCGCGTTGGCAAAGCCAGCCTTGGCGTCCACACCGGCGGCACTCAAAAGCGGACGTATATGGTTCGGCAGGATCGGCGCGCCCCCGGAGGCGAGCAGGGCGCGTTGCAGAACCGAGGTCAGTTCCCGCAGATTCCCGGGCCATTCATACGCGAGCAAGGTGCGGTAGGCCACGGGATCGAGCCCCTCTTGCCGCTTGCCGCTGCTCAGGGTCAATCCATCGAGCACGTGCTGGATCAGTTGCGGCAGATCGTCTAGGTGGGAGCGCAGCGGCGGCAGGTCGACGCACACCCCGCCGATCAGTTCGAGCAAGGCTGCATCGAAGCGCGACGGTTCGGCTGCGGGATCGTAGCGGGTGATGGCAACCAACCGGGTGTCCAGCGGCAGGGTCTCGGTCCCACCCAACCGTCGAAATCCACCGCTCTCGATCGCGGCACATAGCCTTCGCTGGGTGGCGAGGTCGAGTTCGCCGAGATCGTCCAGCACCAGGGTCGAGCCGCGTGCCAGTTCCAGCCACCCGATCCGCCGGCGCAGGATGCCGAGGGCGGCGCCCGGCTCGCTGCCGAACAATTCGAGATCCGCCTCATTCTTGCCCGATCCGCAGGTAAGCCAGGTCAGCCGCCTTCCCTTACGCGCGCTTCCGGCGTGCACCGCACGCGCGAGGTCCCGGCGCCCCACCCCCGGCTCGCCGGTGATCAAGACCGGCAGGTCACTGCCCTGGGCCTGGTGAAATGCCGCCCGTGCACGCTCGATCGAAGGTTCATCCCCGATGATGCCTAGCGGCGTGAGGCGCGGATCAAGCCTTCGCTCCAGTCGCGTCACCTGCCGGCGCAGCGCCCCCATCGTCTTGAACGCAGAGGTCACGAGTTCGATCGCCGTCTCCAGCGGCACACGGTCGATGGTGGAGCCGCCGATATAGCCGTCCGCCTGCGCGGTGCGGCACACGGCGTCCATCTGCTCCGGCCGGACGATCGGGCCACCTTCCACGACGCAGATGGTGTCGGGGGCGATCTTGCGCACGCTGCGCACCATGCGCCCGGCGAATTCTGCGGCTTCGTCGATCTGCATGGATTGGGTCACGCCGAGCGCGCCGCCGGTATTCCAGCCGAGATCGATGTTGATGATGTCCACGCCGATGGTCGCCATCCGCCTTGTCTCGTCGGCGGTGTGCACATAGGCCAGCGTCGCCAGCCCATGCTCGCGGGCGGCGCGCAGCAGCGCCACCTCGCGGTCGAAGCCGTAGCCGGCGGATTCCAGAAAGCGCCTGAACTTGCCGTCGATCAGGGCCACGGTGGGGAAGTTGGTGATGCCGTCGAACCCGGCGCCACACACCTCGCGCGAGGCCTTCTCGGGATCCAGATGCGGATCGAACGCCGCCAGCCCTACGAACACCGGCAGCCTGGTGCGCGAGCGGATTTCGGCCTTGGCGAATTCCATGACCACGCGATTGGTGTCGCGCAACGCCAGCAGCGACGCCACCGAAGGCTCGCCCATGCTGCGCAGCCGCCCGGCATTGAGGGCGAGGAGGAAATCTGCCCCTCCCCGCGTCGCTGCCTGGGCGGCCATGCCGGTGCCGATGGCGGCCCCGATCAGGAACGAGCGGCCCTTGGCCTTCGCCCCGCGCAAGGTCTCGCGCAGGCCATCGGCGGGGGCCGCGCCGGTCACGCCCTATCCGTGGCTGGCGATGTAATCCTGCAGCCGCACCAGGCTGTTGGTCCTGGCGGATTCGATCGATCCGAACACCAGCGCGCAGCCTTGCACATTCGCTTCGACATGGGTCTCCATCCGCGGACCGCCGGCACGCCACTGGGCGAATTGTTCGATCAACCAATGGTTGATCCATTTTGGCTGGATGAGCAACGGCACCTTCTGGCCAGTGCCCTCCCGATGCTTCTGTCGCGGCAGGTCCTGGCGGGTGAACACCTCGATCTCACGGTGATTCAGGATTGCCGTGCCGAACTCGCAATCGACACGGATGTATTCCTGATACCAATCGTTCAGCCCGACCGCAGTGCTGCTGGACCCCTCGTAGACAGCTCGCACGCCATTATCGAAGACCATCGTGACGACACCGTCGGTATCGCCGGCATACTCCGCCCAGTCCGGCTTCCAGGTCGACGCGAACAACGTGTCGCAGCGGCCGCCCGCGAGGTCGGCGACGAGGTCCAGATGGTGGATGGCGCCTTCGATGAGCATCGGGTCGGCCATGGTGTGGCGGAACAACGCGCCCCATGCCAGGTGCTGGCGCATGTCCGCCTGATAGCGACACGAGATGTTGTTGACGCGACCGAGCTTGCCGGACCGGATGATGCGGCGGAGCGTGGTTTTGTCCTGGTCGAAGCGATGGCTCATGGTAACGGCCATCTTCAGCCCGGCCGCCTTGATCTTGGCGGCGATGCGGATCGACGCCTCCATCGTGTCGGCGATCGGCTTTTCGCTCAGCACATCTACGCCATGCGCGATCGCGATGTCGACGATCTGCTCATGGTAGTTCGGTGGAACCACGACCGTGCAGAAATCAGCCTTCACCTCGTCAAATGCCTTTTTCGCATCGGTGTAACAGGCATGAGCCGGCACCCCGAGCATGGCACGGCCGTATTCCAGCGCTTTCGGGTCGACATCGACGAGAGCCACAACCTCGATCGTGCCATCATCGACATTGGTTTTCAGGAACTCGCGGCACCACCGCTTGCCGAACGTGCCGATGCCGACATGGATCACCTTCTGGGACATCAGATACGCTCCGGCTGCGGCTGCGCCTGGCCGTGGGTGTGGTTCCAAAGATGGCCTGTGCGCTTCAGGCCCTGGAGTGTGGTTTCGAAGAACACCGCCTTCACGTGATCATCGACCAGTGGGAAGTCGTGATGGTGGCCCATGCCGATGCACAGGCAGTCGCCTGGCCCCACTTTGGAATGCGTCCCGCCGACCATCACCTCGCCGGTGCCCGACAGCACGATCCAGTATTCATCGCAGTCATGGTAATGCGGGTCGATCGCCGTGTTCTTCGGGTAGCTGACCGGGTCGCCCTTGTGCACATCGGTGGAGGGCCGAACATGAAAGATGCCGCAGCCGCCCAGCTCCGCCCCCCAATGTCCCGACAGGCGAACGAACTGGGAACCATCGGCAGCGCCGGTCGCGGTCCATGGCCCGTCCTCGGGACGGATGTCGATGAACTGGGCTTCTTTCAGCAGCAGGTTGGACTTGCCGCGATGCAACTGGATGGTGCCGGACGTCGCCAGCAGGCGCTCGGTTCGCGTGGAAGGCTGGTGCGTCACGCTCGCGTCGCGCGCCAGGCTCACGATTTCGAAGGCCTCGAGCTCGCACCAGCCCGGTGCGCGATCGGGGCTGCGGAACACGGTCATGCGTGGATTTCCTTTGCAGCGGGGACGGATCGGGTGAGCGCGCGGAATTCGCGCGTCCTGTCGGTGAGCGCGGTTTCCACGGGTAGCCGCTCCATCGAACTGGCGCCGTAGAAGCCGTCGCAGTGTGCGCAGGTGTCGAGGATGAACTGGGCATCTGCCGGTGTTGCGATCGGGCCGCCGTGGCACAGGACGATGATGTCGGGGCGATGACGCTTGGCGGCCGCGGCCCAGGTGTCGATCAGCCGCGGGCAGTCCTGCAGCTTCAAGGCCGTCTCGGCGCCGATCGTGCCGCCGGTGGTCAGGCCCATATGCGCGATGATGATATCCGCCCCGGCTTTGGCCATCGCCTCGGCATCGTCTTCGCAGAACACGTAAGGCGTGGTGAGCAGATCCAGGCTACGGGCGATGCGGATCATCTCCACCTCCATGGCGTAGCTCATTCCGGTTTCCTCCAGGTTCTGCCGGAAGACACCGTCGATCAGCCCGACCGTCGGGAAATTCTGGATACCGGCAATTCCCATGGCCTTGAGCTCGGACAAGAACATCTCGGTCAGCATGAACGGATCGGTGCCGTTCACCCCCGCCAGGATCGGCGTATGCCTGATCACGGGCAGGATTTCGCGCGCCATCTGCATGGTGATCTCGTTGGCGTTGCCATAGGCCAGCAATCCGGCAAGCGAGCCGCGTCCGGCCATGCGATAGCGGCCGGAATTATACAGGATGATCAGATCGATCCCTGCCGCCTCCTCGCATTTTGCCGACAGACCGATACCGGCGCCGCCGCCGATGATCGGCTGGCCGCGTCGCACCATCTCATGAAACCGCGCCATCAGGGCCTGGCGCTCAAATCGTGGAGCCATCATGCGTCACCTCCGCAATGTCTTGAAAGGCCGAGACCAGGGCCGTGGCGAATTCCACATCGTTCACGGCGTAAGGGAGCCGGATGACTTTGCGATCCGCACTCGCAATGACCCGCGCCTCCAGCGTGTCGAACAGCGCCGCGTCCGCCACTGGGTCGTAGAACGGCTTGCCGGGCACATCGAGCGCGGAAATGCCACGCTCGGGAAGCAGCAGCCGCACCTGCCCCTCCATCCGGTTGAGCTTGGCGGCGATCCATTCCGCCATGCGCACGCACTCATCCGCCGTTGTGCGCATCAGCGTGACCTGTGGATTGTGGGCATACAGGTTGCGGGTTCGATAGCGCTCGGGAACGGTGTCCATCCCGGCAAAATTCACCATGTCCAACGCGCCGCAGGACACGACGTAGGGGATGCGGGTGCGGATGATAGAATCGAAGCGTGTCTCGTCCGCAGGGAAGATGCCTGACATCATCATGTCGCAGATCTCTGTTGTTGTGACGTCGATCGCGCCGGTCAACAGATGTGAATCGATCAGCTTTTCCATCGCCGCACCGCCGGTGCCGACGGCGTGGAAGACTAAGCAGTCGTAGTCACGTTCCAACATTGCGCAGACTTGCTGCACGCAGGGCGTGGTGACGCCGAACATTGTCAGGCCGATCGCGGGCCGCCCGTCCGCGACAGCGCCGGACGATTCATGCAGCATCATGCCGGCCAGCGCGTTGGCGGCATTTCCGAGGATCTGGCGCGAGATCCGGTTGATCCCCTGCACATCAGTGACCGAGGGCATCAGCATGATGTCCGAGGTGCCCACATAGGGCGCCACATTGCCGGAGGCGATAGTGGACACGATGATCTTGGGCAGTCCCACCGGCAGGACCCGCAAGCCCGGCGCGATCAACGCGGTGCCGCCGCTGCCGCCGGCGCCGATAACACCGCCAATGTCGTTCCTGGTTGCGATGAAACGCTCGAACGCCAGAGCCATGCCGGCGACGGCGCGACCGCGATCGTCAAGGCCCAGCACCGCGCTCTCTCCCTGGGGATGATGAACGGCGACGGCCTGGGCCGAGACATCCACGGGCTCGTTATGCGAACGAGTCGAGACATCCACCAGGCAAACGCCAACGCCGGCGTCGCGCAGGCGGGCGGCGAGGAAGCGCAGCTCGGGCCCCTTGGTATCGAACGTGCCGCAGACATAGGCCCGCGTGGCATCGGTTCTTGGCATTGCTTCTCCCACCTGGGGTTGCCGGCGCTTCAGACAGCTGGTCAACACCCTGGATGGCACGGTAACAGAGGTGATCTTCCGGGAAAGGCGCTTGCGTGAGCCAATTGGGTAAAGTTGGGCAACCGCCGATCCGCCTCGGGCGCACATGGCCTTTGCCGACGGCTGACGGCGCCTGGCAGATATTTTGCCCATTCCTGGATGGCGTTGATGCGAACACGGCCTTTTGGATCGGGGGCCTTGCCTGGCACGACGCCAATGCCAGCCTTCTCGCAGCGTTGCCGACACCTGCACCGATCGTGCAGACAGTCTTTGCCGGCGTCTTCTGCATCGACCCGTTCCGGCGTGATGTGGATATCTTCGCGGCCCTCCGGCAGGCGGGCATCCAGGGGATCGTGAACCTGCCTAGCGTGTCGTTCTTCGACGGGGAACTCGCAACGATCCTCGACAGCTTCAATCTCGGGATCGCGCAGGAACTGGATTTCCTGCGGCGCGCCCGCGCAGCAGGCTTTCGCATCGCCGCCTGCCTGCCAGTCGGTGGTCCGATCGCCCAGGCCGTCGACGCAGGCGCCGAGTTGATCATCGCGCATGATGGGCCACCACAGCCCGGGCAGACCGAGCGCAGCTCCGCCGCAGCGGCGCTTCGGCTAAGACGCCAGTTCCCGGGCGGGCCACCAGTGATCGGGGCGGAAGACCTGCTGGCCACATTGGCGACGTAAGCTACCCGGCGCGGCAATACGGACTGCGACCCTCGACCGGTTCCGCCGGATCGGTGTAGCCGGGCGTGGACAGATGGCCCGGCGGTACCAGTCTGTCCACCAGCGCCTCATCTTCGGGCGTGAGGTGGTATGATAAGCCACCGAGGTAATCCCGCAATTGCTCCTCGGTGCGAGGACCGGCAATCACCGATGTCACCAAGCGGTTGTTCAGCACCCAGGCGAATGCAAACTGCCCGGCCGTGATGCCTCGCGCCTCGGCATGCGCTTTCAACGTGCGGGCAATGACCAGGGACTCGCGACGCCATTCCGTCTGCATCATGCGCATATCCTGTCGCGCCGCGCGGCTGTCGTTCGGCGGTGGGGCGTCGGGGTCGTATTTTGCGCTGAGCACACCGCGCGCCAGCGGGCTGTATGGCACGACGCCGAGCCCATAGAACGCGCAGGCTGGCAGATGCTCGATCTCCAGGGTGCGGTTCATGGCGTTGTAGTAAGGCTGGCTGGCCACCGGCCGGTCGATGCCGAGATCGTCGCAGATGTTGCAGATCTCGGCGACGCGCCAGGCGCGGTGGTTGGACAGAGCAAAATAGCGGATGAGACCAGAACGTTGCAGATCGGCCAGGGCACGCACCGATTCGGCCAGCGGCGTGTGCAGGTCTTCGCGATGCAGATAATAGACATCGATGTAGTCTGTGTTCAGCCGCTTCAGGCTGTTCCTGCACGCCTCCATGATAGCCTTGCGTGAAGAGCCCTTCTCGTTCGGCCCATCGCCGAATGCACCGTTCACCTTGGTGGCCAGGACCCAGCGATGCCGGTCGTGGTGGATTGCCTCTCCGACGATCTCCTCGGCACGACCGGCATTGTAGACGTTGGCGGTATCGATGAAGTTCACCCCGGCATCGCGGCTCAGACCGATCAGCCGAATTGATTCGGCCGCGTCGGTCGCACTGCCGAAATTCATGGTGCCGAGGCAAAGCGGCGAGACGAGCAGGCCGCTCCGGCCAAGATGGCGATACTTCATATCAGGCGTTCCCCAACCGCAATCATAGACCAATCAGAAAACCGGCAACTCACCGAGTGGCAAGCCGCGCCATTTCTGGCTGATCGCTTCCAGCTCGCCGTTGTTCTTGATGGCGTAGAGGGTGGTGTTGAGGAACTGCAGAAGATCCGTGTTGCCGCGCCGAATGCCGATACCGAAATGCAGTGGGCGAAGCACCAGCTTGGTTTCGTAGTTCTTGCCGGGATCGTCACGGTTGATCGTGCGGAACTGCAGCATGCCGGTGCCGGCAAGATCGATCTGGCCGGCAATCAGCGCTTGCACCGCGGTGGCCTGGTCATCGAACCGCATGATGTTGGTGCCAGGCGGTGCCGATTGCGACAGCACCAGATCCTGCATGGCGCCACGCGGAATTCCCACGCGCTTGCCGGCCAGGTCTGCCAGCGTTTTCACCTGCAGGCTGCCTGGCCCCACCAGAACGGCGGCCTCGGTGGCGTAGGGCATCGAGAACCAGATCTGACGGGCCCGCTCGGGCGTGATGCCCAGCATGATCATATCCAGCCGGTTGGTGAGCAGATACCCCATGCGGTTCTGTGCCGTGATTGTGACGAACTCCACAGGCACGCCGAGATACTTGCCGATCAGCCGCGCGACATCCGGATCGTAGCCCTCAGGTTCGCCGTCTTTGCCGATCGCGCCAAAGGGCGGATTGGCGGTATCCACGCCGATCAGCACCTTTCCGCGCTTGAGGATCTCGTCGACGTTTTGCGCGGCCGCCGGCCGCCCCGCTAACGCGGACACGAGGCCAAGCGCCAGGGCCGCAACCATCGCGGCACGGCGAAAGATTTTGAACATGTCCCCTCCATTCGCGCACTGAGCCGGCGCATTGGAAGCGACGATATGGCGTTGCATCCCGGGGCGACAAAACATTTCGCGGCAGAGCTGGGTAGATTTGGGTAACGAGGGCAGCCGCCCTCCCCTGTCCGGGCAATTGCCTCTTGCCGGGCCTCGCCCAGGCTACAATCCTGCGACCACAGACAGTCAATGTCGAAGGATACAGGGTGGACTACGTCTTCCAATTCGACGTGATCTGGCAGAGCCGGGCCGATCTGCTGCACGGCGCCTTGCTCACGCTGCGCCTGTCGGCCGAGACGATGGTGCTGGGCCTTCTGCTCGGCGTCCTCGGCGCAGCGGCCAGGACATCGCAGTTTCGCCCGCTGCGATTGCTGGTGCAGGGCTACGTGGAGTTGATCCGCAACACGCCGTTCCTCGTGCAGTTGCTGTTGATCTATCTTGGCCTGCCACGACTGGGCCTGCGCTTCGTGCCTGATGACGCGGCGCTGCTGGCCATGGTGATCAATCTCGGCGCCTACGCCACCGAGATCGTTCGCGCCGGTATCGAGGCCATTCCACATGGCCAGATCGAGGCCGGCCGAGCGCTGGGACTGCGCCCCCTGCAGATCTTCCGCCATATCATCCTGATGCCGGCGTTACAGGCGGTGTATCCGTCGCTTTCCAGCCAGTTCATTCTGGTGGTGCTCGGCTCCAGCATCATTTCCACGATCTCGGCCGAGGAACTGACGGCGGTGGCGAACAACCTGCAGTCGCAGAATTTCCGCCCATTCGAGATCTATTTCGCCACGGGCGCCATCTATATCGCGATGGCGCTCACGTTCGAGGCGATCTTCTCCATAATCCGGCGTGGCCTGTTTCCGTCCGCGAATGCGCGGCAGGGCAGCGCACAATGAGCCGGCAATTCGGCCCCGGCGAGGTCTGGCTGCTGCTGCTGGCGCTGCGCTGGACGGTGCTGCTGACGCTGGTGGCCTTCGCGGGCGGTAGCATCGGCGGCGCACTGGTGGCCATGCTGCGCGTGTCCCCGATGCTGGGCCTGCGCATTGCCGCGGCCGTCTATATCAAGCTGATGCAGGGCCTGCCTTTGCTGATCCTGCTGTTCCTGGTGTTTTTCGGCAGCAACATTCTGGGCCTTCGCATCAACGCCTGGACCGCCGCTGCGATCGGTTACACGCTTTATGGCAGTGCCTTTCTGGGCGAGATCTGGCGCGGTTGCATCGAAGCAGTGCCAGCTGGGCAGTGGGATGCAGCAACCGCGCTCGGCCTGCGTTTCACGCAAAGGCTTCGGCTCGTGATCGCGCCACAAGCGACACGCATCGCACTGGCGCCTTCGGTTGGATTCCTCGTGCAATTGTTGAAGAGCACGTCGTTGGCCTCTGTCATCGGTTTCACCGAACTCACGCGCGCCGGACAGATGATCAACAACGTCACGTTCCAGCCGCTGATCGTCTTTGGCTTGGTCGCACTCATGTATTTTATGCTTTGCTGGCCGCTGTCCATCTTTAGCGGGCGGCTGGAACGCCGGCTTGCACTTCGGTTATGATCGACTTGCCGACAATGTAACGATCGGGGCTATCTTGACCTCGAAGGCGGTGATTAGCCGACGCCCTTGCGGCCAGCTCTGCTGAGGAATCGAACGCCTGAACACGATAGCCGCGGTCCAAGAATGCGTTGGCATCACGGCCAGAACCCTAGCCCACATCCAGCACCAGTCCGCCTTCGGGAACGCTGTCAAGGAAGCGGTCGTGCAGTGGTCTGCTCCCCTTGAAGTGATCCACCCGGAATGGGGCAATATTGCCCGAGGAGGATCCGATGGGACGCAAACACCACAAGCCGGAAGAGATCGTTGCCAAGCTTCGGCAGGTTGAGGTTTTAACTGGACAGGGTCGGTCGATTGCGGAGGCGGTGCGATCGATCGAGGTCAGCGAGCAGACGTATTTTCGCTGGCGAGCCGAATATGGCGGTATGAAGACCGACCAGTTGAAGCGGCTGAAAGAGCTGGAACTTGAGAACCTGCGGCTCCGCCGTGCGGTCTCGGATCTGACGCTGGACAAGCTAATACTGAAAGAGGCCGCACGGGGAAACTTCTAAGCCCCGCTCGCCGCCGCGCCTGTGTTGAGACGGTACAGACCAAGCTTGGTGTGTCCGAAAGGCGCGCCTGCCAGGCTTTGGGCCAGCATCGTTCCACGCAGCGCAAAGTGCCGCACACCGCCGATGATGAGGCGGCCCTGACTGCCGACATCATCGAGCTTGCGAAAACCTATGGCCGCTACGGCTATCGGCGGATCACCGCCCTATTGCATGAGGCGGGCTGGGTGGTGAACGCCAAGCGGGTGCAGCGGATCTGGCGGCGAGAGGGGCTGAAGGTTCCACAGCGGCAGCCGAAGCGCGGCCGCCTCTGGCTCAATGACGGCTCGTGTGTCCGGCTGCGGGCGAGTTGGATCAATCATGTGTGGTCCTACGACTTTGTCGAGGGCCGCACGCATGAGGGGAGGAAGTTCCGCATGCTATGTCTGATCGATGAATACACGCGCGAAGCCCTGGCGATCCGGGTGAAGCGGCGGCTCAATTCACAGGACGTCATGGAGACGCTGGCTGACGCGATGATCTGCCGAGGGGTGCCAGGCCACATCCGATCCGACAACGGGCCTGAGTTCATCACCAAGGCGCTACGGCACTGGATCGCCCAGGTTGGCACGCAGACCGCCTACATCGAGCCTGGCAGCCCGTGGGAGAACGGTTACTGCGAGAGCTTCAACTCGAAGCTGCGCGATGAGCTGTTAAATGGGGAGATCTTCTACTGCCTGCGCGAGGCGGAGGTGCTGATCGAGGCATGGAGAAGGCACTATAACACAGTCAGGCCTCACAGTTCGCTTGGCTACAGGCCGCCTGCTCCTGAAGCGGTCCTGCC
>JAYTHH010000089.1:0-1858 GCA_043732745.1 Rhodospirillales bacterium | reverse complement strand
TCCCGCTTTCGGTGGCTTTGCCGGCCACCGCCATCTCGTATATCGCGGCGGCTTTCGTTGGCCATTTCGTGTTCGGCGAACATCTCAGCGCCACCCATATCGGTGCTATCGGGCTGATCGGCGCCGGCGTCGTGCTGCTGGCCTTCGCATGATCCTGCGTGCCGCGAATCGCCGGGACCCTGTATAGCGACTTATTGTGTAACGCGGGAGACATCGTATGCGACGCGGTTTGGTCGGTTTGGCGTTGCTGTCGGCCGCAACGGTCGCCCAGTCGACGCAGGCAATGGCGCAAAGCGGCATCATGACCGAGAGCCTGGCCCCCCCGGCCGGCGCCACCAGCAGCACACGGCCTTTGTCGCTGCAGCCGGGCAGCCCGGCATTTAAGGTGCCATCCGTCCTGATGCCACCGATCACAGCAACCCGCTTAAGCGCACCCGCTATAACCGCGCCCGCCATCGCCCCGCCCGCAACGCTCCCGCCTTTGGCCTCAATCACCGCGCCACCGATCGCGACCCCCACCTTAACGGCTCCATCGATCCCATCGCCGTCGATCGCCCGTCCTGCTCTTCCTGCCTCCCCCCCCACGGCCTTCGCCAGTACACCGACGACCTCCGTGCTCGGACACTCCTCCCCCGGCCAGAATGCATCGCAATCCGCGGCCGGCAGCACCCAGGTCGCAGCCCTGCCCAACGCGCCCGGACCGTCACGCCCAATCATCGCCAACCCGCAGGACATTCCAGCCGTAGCGAAACCCGCACCACGATTGACAGCCCCTGCTCTCGCGCCCCCCTACCCCAGGATCGTCTCAACTGGGACCGTCAAACCTACGACACCCAAATCGGGCGCCAAGAAACCGATCGCGGTCCATGCCGTCAGCAAACCCGCGACAACGGCCAAATTGAATCTGGCCGCACATCACCTAACCACGCCATCGCACGTCACAAGCAAGCCAAAGGCAAAGACCATCGCCAGCTAGAGCGATATCGGATCACGTTGAATCAATCGGCGATAAAATTCCTCGATAAAACATGCAACTAAAGATTTTTCCGATCCCTATCGATCGGAAAAATCTCTAGTTTCAAGGTCAAGTTGAGATACCGATTGTCCTGATACCACCAACGCGCCACACTCAACTGCACGCGCCGATCGGCGCGGCAGAAGCCTGGCGCGAAGAGCGCATGATAAGACGCCGCAAGGCGCTGCGAACCAGGAGAAACTCGATGAAACGTCGCGCCGTGCTGATGGGAACATCCTCAGTCCTCGTCTCCGGCCTCCGAACCGCTGCCGCACAGAACGCCGCAATCGACCCCGGCCTGCCCTCCGGCACCCGCGAAGAAGCCGTGATGGACACGCTTCCAGGCAAGAAGCCCCTCATCAAGCTGACATATCGCCCGCCCAACTACGAAACCCCGCTTGAGGCCTTCACGTCACAACTCACACCGAACGACCAGTTCTTCGTCCGCTACCATCTATCGCAGCTTCCAGATCGCGAAAGCCTGGCCAATTGGTCACTCGCCATCGGCGGAGACGCCGCCGGCAAGCAGACCCAACTCAGCCTCGCGGACATCCAACGTCTGCCGCAGCACGAGGTCGTGGCGGTTTGCCAGTGCTCCGGCAACCGACGCGGCCTGTCGAGCCCGCATGTGCCCGGCGTGCAGTGGGGGGTCGGCGCCATGGGGTGCGCGCTCTGGCGCGGCCCCCGCCTACGCGACATACTGGCGCTGGCCGGCATCGGTCCTGCCGCCGTCGAGATTGCCTTTCGCGGCGCCGATGGCCCCGTCTTGGACGCCACCCCAGCCTTCGTAAAATCCATCCCCACCAGCCGCGCCATGGCCGACGACACCATCGTGGCCATCCG
>JAYTHH010000088.1:0-6461 GCA_043732745.1 Rhodospirillales bacterium | reverse complement strand
TGGGGCCACCGAGATGGATGCGCTGGTGGCGTATCTGCAAATGCTCGGCACGCTTGTGAACTTCGCCGACACCAGCACGGAAAGTCTGCAGCAATGACCGATTTCGTGACCATCGCAGCCTGGCTGCAGCATTACGGCATCGCCTTCATGGTGGCGGTGTTCATCCTGATCGCTGTCGCCGCCTATTGGCCATCGCGACAGAAGTCGATCGAAGAGCATGGAAAAATCATCCTCGGCGACGATCGGTAGGGACAGTGATCATGCCAACCAAGATCGAAAAAGACAGCGTGACCGGAACCGAAACGACCGGCCATGAATGGGACGGGCTGCGCGAGCTGAACACGCCGCTGCCGAAATGGTGGCTTTATACCTGGTTTGTCTGCATCGCTTTCGCCGGTGTCTGGTGCTTTCTGTATCCGTCGTTTCCGATCCCGTTCACCGGGACCTATTGGCACGGTGTGCTTGGCGCGTCGACGCGGGCGGGGGTCGAGCGGGATCTGCGTGCGGTGGCGGCCCAGCGGGCCGGCGTGATGGATCGGGTGGCGAGCCAGCCTTACGACAAGATTCGCGCCGATCCTGAATTGATGGAAGCGGCGATGACGGCCGGGCGCATCACGTTTGCCAACAACTGCCAGGCCTGCCACGGCGCTGGTGGGGCAGGGGCCATCGGCTACCCGGCGCTGGCCGCCGGCGCCTGGATCTGGGGCGGCAAGCTGTCGGATATCGAGAAAAGCATCACCGTAGGTGCCCGCAACGGAAGCCCCTCGGCGCATGCCACCATCATGCCGAAGTTTGGCGACGGCATCCTGAAGCCGGCTGAGATCGAGCAGGTGGCAGACTATGTCATGACCTTCTACGGCAACCCACGGGCCGGAGTGGCGGAGGCTGACATTGCGGCCGGCGGCGCATTGTTCGCCACCAACTGCGCCGCCTGCCACGGCACCAAGGGCGAGGGCAATCGCCTGCTGGGTGCTCCGCGGCTCGCCAGCAAGGTGCATCTTTATGGGTCGAGCCGGGCCATTGTGGTGCAGCAGATGAACAATCCGCGCCTGGGCGCCATGCCGGCCTGGGGGCCGCGCCTGGACAAGGCGACCATCAAGAGCGTGGCGCTTTACGTGCACGATCTTGGCGGCGGCGAGTAGCGGGGGCAGCGAGAAAAGTCATGGGCCGCATCAGCCCCACCGAACGCAAGCTGCAACTGGAGCGGGAGGCGCAAGGGGAACACCTCTACGCCAACCGCATCCGGGTCTATCCCAAGGCGGTGCATGGCATCGTGAGGCGGGTGAAGTGGGCGGTGCTGATCGCCTGCCTCGCGGTGTATTACGTGCTGCCCTGGCTGCGTTGGGACCGTGGTGTAGGACGGCCGGCCCAGGCGTTGCTGTTCGATATCGCGGACCGGCGCTTCTATCTGTTCAACCTCGTGCTGTGGCCTGAGGACATTTATTATCTGACGGGGCTTTTGATACTTGGGGCGGTTGGGCTGTTTCTGGTCACCAGTCTGTTCGGGCGGGTGTGGTGCGGCTACGCCTGCCCGCAGACCGTGTGGACGGATCTGTTCATGTGGGTGGAGCGGTTGGTCGAAGGCGATCGGCGCGAGCGGATGCGGCGCGACGCCAGGCCCGCCAATTTCGATGCCGTTTGGCGCAAAGCTCTGAAACATGGCGTGTGGTTGGCCATTGCTTTCTGGACCGGCGGCGCGTGGATCATGTATTTCGTCGACGCGCCCACTGCGGTGCGCGCGTTCTGGACCGGCACGGCATCGACAGAGGTGTATTTCTACACCCTGATGTTCACCTTCTTCACCTATCTGCTGGCCGGCTGGGCGCGCGAACAGGTCTGCACCTTCATGTGCCCCTGGCCGCGCTTCCAGTCCGCGATGTTCGATGAGCAGAGCTTCATCGTGACGTATCAGGGCTGGCGCGGCGAGAAGCGCGGGCATGTGAAGGCCGAGAGCGCCGAAAAGTTGGGCGACTGCATCGATTGTGGCGCCTGTGTGACGGCGTGCCCGACCGGCATCGATATTCGTGACGGCGTGCAGCTGGAATGCATCGGCTGCGGCCTGTGCATCGATGCCTGCAACGAAGTGATGAAGAAGGTGGATCGCGCGCCCTGGCTGATCACCTGGGACAGCCTGGCGCGGCAATCCGCCAAGGCCGCCGGGACTGCGGGGCCGATCCGGCTGCTGCGACCGCGCACCATCATCTATGCCTCGGCGATGGCGCTGGCCGTGGTGGTGATGGGCACGGCGCTGGCGACGCGGCCCACCATCGCGCTGTCCCTGCAGCAGGATCGCGCGCCGCTGTTCGTGCGGCTGCCGGATGGTTCGGTGCGGAACGGCTTCACCACCAAGATCGCCAACAAGACCCAGGTCGCCGCAAGCTTCACGTTGGGGCTTTCGGGATTGCAGGGCGGCCGGCTGGCATTGGCCAACAGCAGCGCGGACCGTTCCGACGTGCTTCGCCTCGACGTGGCCGCTGACCAGGTAGGCAGCTTCCGCGTTCTAGTGTTCGGCCAAAGCCATGAACGGTCCGATGCGATCCTGTTCACGCTGCGCAATGAAGCCACCGGCGAGACGACGCGCTACCAGGCGGCGTTCCTGGGGCCTGGTGATCAGTTAAAGGAACAATCGAAATGAGCGTTATGCTGACAGACCCAAAATCTCCGTGGCGGCTGTTTCCACTGGCGCTGATTGCTAGTCTGCTGGTGGTGGTGGCGGTGAACGTCTTCATGGCCTGGACGGCGATCAGCGGCTTTCCCGGCAAGGCGGTGGAAAACGAGTTTGGCGTCAGCAACCGCTATGATCAGGTGTTGGCCCAGGCCGACCGCCAGGCCGCTTTGGGCTGGCGGGTGAATGCGAGCATCGATGGCGCGCTGCCGGTGATCACGCTGGTGGGGGCGGACGGCAAGCCGCTGGAAGGCGCCAAGGTTTCCGCCGTGACCGGGCGCCCGGTCGGACCGCCGCAGACGATCGAGCATGGTTTTCACGCGGTGGCGCCCGGACGCTACGTCAGCGACGCGCCGCTTGGGCAACTCGGCAACTGGGACATGATGCTGCGCATCGAAGCCGCCGGGCAGACCATGGCGGCAACACGCAGGATCGTCCTGCGGTGACCGCCGGGATCCTGCCGTTTCCGCCAAAGGTCGCGATATCGGATCGCAGCGTGGCGCTGTGCCGGCACTGCGGAGAGGTCTGTGCCGACAGTGCGGTCTTCTGCTGCGCGGGGTGCGAGGTGGCCTTTCAGGCGATCACGGGCATGGGGTTGGATGATTACTACCAGCGCCGGCTGCTCGACCCCGCCGCCCGCGCGCCGCGGCCGGAGGTGGCCGAGCGGTTCGATCTGCAGGGCAGCGTGCGCACGCAGCCGGACGGTGCGTTCGCGCTCAAATTGGCGGTGGACGGTGTGCAATGTGGCGCCTGCGTGTGGCTGATCGAGCAGGTGCTGGCGCGCCAGCCGGGGGTGCAGCAGGCGCGGGTGAACATGACAAGCTGCCGGCTGACCCTGGTGTGGCGCGGCACGGCGGCGATGGCGCCGCTTCTGGTTTCCTCGGTGGAACGGCTTGGCTATCGCCTGGTATATTACGATCCCGGTGAACGCCAGCAGAGCGTCGACCGGACCGGACGCGCGCTGCTGCGGGCGCTGGCGGTGGCGGGGTTCGCGGCAGGCAATGTGATGCTGCTGTCGATCGGCGTCTGGGCCGGCATCACCGAAGGCATGGGCCCGGCGACGCGGACGCTGCTGCATTGGGTGTCGGCACTGATCTCGATGCCGGCCATCGCCTATGCCGGCCAGCCGTTCTTCCGCTCGGCCTGGAACGCGCTGCGCCACCGCCGCACCAACATGGACGTGCCGATCTCGGTGGGCGTGCTGCTGGTGACCGCGATGAGCCTGGTCGAGACGATCGAGGGTGGCACCCACACCTATTTCGACAGCGCCGTGACGTTGCTGTTCTTCCTGCTGATCGGCCGCGTGCTGGATCATCGCGCCCGCGGCATGGCGCGCGCCACCGCCGATCGGCTGCTGGCGCTGCGGGAGGCTGATGTGACGATCATCCAGCCGGACGGCGCGCTGCGTCGGGCGGCAACGCAGTCTGTGGCGGTGGGCGACCGCATCCTGGTCGGCATGGGCGAGCGGATCGGCGTCGACGGCGTGATTGCATCCGGCCAAGGGCTGCTCGACACCAGCCTGGTGACCGGCGAAAGCCTGCCCGCGCCGGCTGCGGTGGGCGACCAGGTGTTCGCCGGGATGATCAATCTCGGCGCCGCCATCACTCTGCGCGCCACCGCGATCGGTGAGGCCACCTTGCTGGCCGAGATGGCGCGGCTGATCGACGCCGCCGAGGGACGGCGCGGGCGGTTCGTGGTGCTGGCCGATCGCGTGGCGCGCGCCTATGCGCCTGCGGTGCATCTATGCGCGCTGGCGACGTTCCTGTTCTGGGTGTTTGCGATGGGCATGGCGCCCGGAGAGGCGTTGCTGATCGCCTGCGCGGTGCTGATCATCACCTGCCCCTGTGCGTTGGCGCTGGCGGTGCCGGCGGCGCAGGTGATCGCCACCGGGGCGCTTTTTCGCCGCAGCATCCTGCTGAAATCCGGCACCGCGCTGGAGCGGCTGGCGGCGGTGGACGTTGTGGTGTTCGACAAGACCGGCACGCTGAGCGAGCCCGATCTGGCGCTGGCGGAAAGGCCGGATGCCGAAGCGCTTGCTGTGGCGGCCACGCTGGCTGCCACCAGCCGCCATCCGCTGGCCCGTGCCTTGGCCGATGTGGTGGGCCACCCGACGCCGGCCGATGGCGTGGTGGAGCATCCCGGCCAGGGGCTCAGCCTTGTTGCGGAAGGTGGCGAAATCAGGCTCGGCAGCGCCACTTTCTGCAATGTGACCGACAATTTCGGGAACGAGGCCGAGTTGTGGCTGCGTCGCCCAGGCCATGTGCCGGTACGCTTCAGCTTTGCCGAGGCCCTGCGCCGTGACGCCGTGGACACGGTTGCGCGCCTGTCAGGCATGGGCCTCGATATCAGGCTGCTGTCGGGCGACCGTGAGGCGCCGGTGCGGCGGGCGGCCGAGGCGCTGGGCATCGCGTCCTGGCGGGCGCAGTTCCGGCCGGACGCCAAAATGGCCGAGATCGAGCGCCTGCAAGTGGCCGGACACCGCGTGCTGATGGTGGGCGACGGGCTAAACGATGGCCCGTGCCTGGCCGCCGCCAGTGTGTCGATGTCGCCTTCCAGCGCCGCCGAGATCAGCCAGAACGTGGCCGACCTGGTGTTTCAGGGCCGAGGCCTGGCGTCGGTTTCCGAGGCGATTGCAATGGCGCGGCGGACCCAGACCATCATGCGGCAGAATATCGGCTTCGCGATCGGCTATAACGTGCTGGTGATACCGGTGGCGGCGGCGGGGTTCGTGACGCCGTGGCTCGCGGCGGCGGCGATGTCGCTGTCGTCTCTGCTGGTGATGGCCAACAGCCTGCGATTGCGAGGTGGCGCGTGAATGTCATGCTGTGGCTGATCCTGGCGAGCCTTACCGTGGCGGGCGGCGGGCTTGCAGTGTTCCTGTGGTCGCTGCGCGCGGGGCAGTACGAGGACCTGAGGGGGGCGGCGACCCGAATTCTGTTCGACGACTGATCCCGCGCCTTCGGCATGGTTTTTGTTGCATTTGGCCAGATTGTGTGTTCTTTGTTTGTTCATGACGGTATCCCCCTTTGATCGCTTTGCGCTGACCACCACGGCCTTGTGCCATGCGGTGGCGGCGTGTTTGGGGCGGGGGTTGATGAATGCGGCGATGATCATGCTCGTTTGGCGGCGGGTCCGGCGGGCGGAATATCTGTTCTTGGCGCTGGTTGAACGGGTGCGGTCGGGGCGGTTTCGCGGTGGATGGGTGCGGGCCGGCGGGCCGGCGGGGCTGCCAGTGGGGATGCCAGTGGGGATGCCAGTGCTGGGGTTCGGGGGGCGGCCGGTTCGGATGGTCGGCTGCCGCTTCGGTTCGGCTGGCTGATGGGGGTGATGCCATACGAGGCGGCCGGGTATGCGGGGCAGATGCGGACGGTGCTGGCGGAGCCTGAGATGGCGGCGTTGATGCGAGATGTACCGCAGGCGCTTCGCATTTTGGGGCCGCTTTGCCGTATGCTTGGGGTTGAAATTCCTGCGTTGCGGCCGCGGTCGCCGGCTGCGGTGGCGGATGGCACGACTGCGGCTACGGCTTTGGGGCGGACGCGCGTGGCGCGGCCTCGGGAGGCGGTTGATCTAGGGAGGGTTGCGCTGCCGCGGGGGGTGTTGGCGGCGGCGCGGCGCCAAGGATTTGGGAGGGTCGGATTCTTAAAAGGCGGGTGAGGGTTTTGGGCAGAGATGTAGGAGATTTGTTCCGGAGTGTTGATGATTTCGATTCTGGGGTGGCGAGCGTAGCTGTGATGATGGCAAAGCTGGTTGCTGTGAGGTCCGCCGAAGCCGCATTACTTCCGGGATCGTCGGACCG
>JAYTHH010000087.1:0-18433 GCA_043732745.1 Rhodospirillales bacterium | reverse complement strand
TCACCAGCACGAAGCTCACGGCCCTGCCGCTGTCCGATACCCTCAAGGGTGCCCAGGGCGGCGACATCGTACGCTTTGCTGTTGCGGTCGAGAACACTGGCCACAGCCCCAACGGCGCCTTTGATGTCGTGTTGCACGACATGCTGCCGAACGGCTACGTCATCCCCACCAGCGGGCTGCACCTGACAGTGACCGACGGCAACGGTGTTGCCTTGAACTATGTCTATGTCGGCAGCGACAACACCCTGTTCGGCAGCGACTTCACCAAGGACGGCATCGAGCTGATCAACGGCGGCACCCCGTCGCTGACGGTGCACGACCCCACCTCAGGAAGCAACATCGCCGTTGTCACCTACGATCTGAAGGTGGCCAACAACATCCCCGAGCCGAACTACGTGCTGACCAACACGGCCACCGTGACGGCCTACAGCGCGATCGCCAACGGCACCAACTTCGCCACCGGCCCGTCCCCTGGCCATCTCACCGCGCAGACCACTGTCATCACCCATCCGATCGATGGCGTGAAGACGGTCATCGGCACGTCTGAGACATCCATCGGTTCGACGCCGGCTGCGATTGCAACCGACATCAACAAGCTCAAGATCGGCGAGACCGTCACCTTCCAGGTGACCGAGACATTCGGCCAGGGCACGCTGAGCAATGTCGTGCTGCACGACGTGCTGGACAATTCGTCGGGCCACTTCATCTTCCAGTCAGGCTCGATCAGCGCCATCGGTGGCGCGGTCAGCGGCGCCTCGGCCGTCGTGGGAACGGTCCTTGTCGGCGCCGTGGATGGCAAAAGTGCCAGCCTGGCACTCGGCAGCCTCACGGTGTCCGACGATCAGCTCTCCAACCTTCCCAGCATCACCTATAGTGTCACAGCCACCTACGCCGGCTCGAACGCCGTCAATGTCGGCGGCCAGACCCTGGTGAACAACGCCAGCGTCACCGCCACCAACCCGAACGACAACGGCACCGTCACCACGGGCATCGCCCAGGTCACGCTGCACTCGGTCGAGCCGAAGCTGGTTCTGATCAAGACGGTGAAGGATCTCACCACTGGCAGCAGCTACGCCACCACAACGGCAGTCAACGCCACCGACCACGTCCAGTATGACCTGAAGCTGGTCAACAACGAGGGCGGCCATTCCGGCACGGCCTACACCATCGATATCAAGGATCTGCTGGCGCTCTATGGCGTCGACAAGAACGGTCAGCCGAACGTGAAGTTCGACGTGGGCTCCGTGCAGATCGCCAACGGCACCGCCGTCATCGTGCACGGCAACACCCCTGGTGACACCACCGTCGAGGTCACCGCCGGTTCACTCGACCCGAACGGCACCATCGAGGTAACGTTCACCGGCGTCGTCTCGCCGGATGCCGTGTTCAACAACAACATTCCAAACACCGCAACCTACACAGCCAACACGCTGCCGAGCACCGACACCGGCTTCAGCAAGCCGGGCCTCAACCGCGTGGAAAGCGGCTCGGCCTCGGCCGATCTGCATGTGAACACGCCGGCCAGCAGCAAGGCCATCTCGGCGACGTCGGACTCGGCGACACCCGGCTCCAACATCACAATCGGTGAGACCGCGACCTACACCATCACGACAGCCGTCCCGAAGGGCGACGACACCACGCTCACGGTAGTGGATAAGCTGCCGGCCGGCCTGGGCTTTACGGCGCAGAATGGCGTGCCCGTCGCCAACGGCCTGAGCTATTCGAGCTATACGACCAGCAACGATCCGGTTGCCGGCACCGTCACCTATGTCTTCAAAGACGTGCACGCGACTGCCACCGGCGCCAACATCGTGGTGAAGTTCGACGCCATCGTACAGGACGTTGCAATCAACTATCACGACGGCAAGACCCTCACGAACGCCGTTATCACCTACACAGACGGCGCGAATGTCTCAACCAGCACCTTCGATGCCAAGATCACGCTGGGCTCGCTGTCCGGTCATGTCTGGTTCGACCAGAACACCAACGGCGTCCAGGACGGCACGGTTGTCGATCAGAACCTGACTGGGCTCACGGTCGACCTGTACAATTCCTCGAACGTGAAGATTGGCACCACAGCCACCGGCGCCGGCGGCTTCTACCAGTTTAAAGATCTCAAGAACGGCTCCTACTACGTCAAAGTCACCCCGCCTGTGGGTGACGGTTTCTCACCGAAGGGTGCCAACGCGGACGTCACGATCGACAGCATCGTCGACCAGACCGGCACCACGGTTGCCGTCGCGGTGACCGCGGGCCATGACACGCCCAACCAGAACGCGGCGGTGAACAAGCCGCAGTTGGGGATCAGCAAGCAGGAATCGATCACGTCTGGCCAGGCTGGCGACATCGTCACCTACACGGTCACCGTGTCGGAATTGAACGCAATTCCGGCTTTCGCGATCACTATCGGCGACCTTCTGGCGCCGGGCGAAACCCTCGTGCACGGCACCGAGACGATCACCGGTGGCTCAGGCGCCCCCGATCTCATCACCGAAACCGGAACCGGCTTCATCGTCCATGCCGACCAGCTTCTGCACGGCGATGCGCCGATCGTGGTCACTTATCAGGCCAAACTCGACGATAGCGTCTATAACGCCCAACACATCACCAACAAAGCCAACCTCACCTACAGCAACTTGTCGGGCGGCGGCGTCACCTATACCGGCTCGGACAGCAAGTCGCTCGATGTCCACTTGGTTGATCAGTTCACCAAGTCGCTGTCGACCCAGTCGCAGGGTGGCGGCAACCTGGTGATCCCCGGCGAGACCATCACCTTCGACCTTACCACCACGCTCGCCCGCGGCACGCAGGGGCTCGTCCTGTCGGACATCCTGCCCACCGGCCTGAACGCGGTTTCGGCCAAGGTGATCTCCGAAGGCAACGCCACCAGCACAACGCTGCACACCGGCGATGTCGTGAACGCGGTCGGCCAATCGCTGACCCTGAATTTCGGAACCGTGGTCAACCCCGGCAGCAGTACCACCGCTCCAGGCGACCAGATCGTGGTTCGCGTAACGGCGACCGTCGATCCGAACGCGGTCATCGGCAGCACGATCACGAATACCGGAACCCTGAAGGCGAGCGTTCCGGGTGGTGCGGTCTATGAGACTGACACGTCTTCGTCCTCGGTGAAGGTGATGAGCCCCGGCAAAATCACTGGCATGGTGTTCCTGGACGGCAACTGCAACGGCATCTATCACTCGGGCGACGCCGGATTTGCCGGCGTGACAGTACGTCTGCTGGACATGAACGGCAACGCCACGGGCATCACGACCACCACGGACAGTTACGGCCAGTATTCGTTCAACAAGCTGATCCCGGGCCAATACGAGGTGCAGGTGGTGGGGCCGCAGGGCACCAACTACTCGGCGGAGAAGAACGCCGGCACCAACCCGCTGCTCGACAGCGACGTGAACCCGACCACGGGGATCACCGATATGTTCGTCGTGGGCGGCGGCCAGACGGTGGCCGGCATCAACGCGGGGCTGGAGCTCAACGGCTACTTCAACGGCATGTCGCCAAATGACATCGGCAACGGCACGTTCCTGACCAATGACAGCAACAACGTGGTTGTGGGCCATGGGCACAACTACGTGGGCATCGGCGCCGGCGGCGGCGATATCATGGTGCTTGACGGCAAGGGTGCGTCGAGCGCGGTCGAGATCGTCGGCACCGGTGATGACATCGTTACCTCCTGCGGGCCTTTGGTCGCACAGACCCAGACCTCCGGCTCAGGCTACCTGTTCGCCGGCACTGGCGGCAGCTCGACGCTGAACGGCGGACCTGGCAACGCCTATCTGATGGGCGCTGGCAGCAACGACCTGATCTTCGGCGGCGCTGGCCGCGACGTGATCATCGGCGGCGGCAGCACCGGCGTGGTGATCAAGAACGGCGGCGTGGTGACAGGCTACACCGACGGCGACATCCTTATCGCGGGCTCGGGCAGCACCGAGTTCATCTATCAGAAGGGTGACGGCGTGTCCCGGATCGAAGGGTTCATGCACGCGCAGGACGCATTGAAGATTACCGGCTACGCGGCCGCCGACGCTCAGCACATTAAGGTGGGTGGGCAGGACGCACTTTACTTCGGCGGCAACGATCTGATCGTGTTCTGGGGCTTCTCGCCCTTCAACAACGGCTTCAGCAGCCAGGTCACTTACTCCGGCCTGCCGGGCACGCCTGACATCGTCGTGGTGTTCGACGCCAGCGGGAAGCCTTCGATCGTGGCCTCCGGCAGCGTGCCGGTGCCGCCGGCGCCGGCTCCGCTGATGCCTGCCATCCCGACGCCAGGTGGCGGCGCTCCGACACCGCGGCCGGGCGCTCCGAGCAGCCAGACGATCGTGCTGTCTGGCTACAACAAGGTGTTCGACTTCACAAAAGTGCAGGCGACATCGAACGTGGACACGACGGTGTTCGGCAGCCAGGGCTTTGCCGCCATCACGGTGGGTGACGGCAACAACTCCTTGGCGGCAGGCGGGTACGGCAACGTGATCACGGCGGGCTCTGGCAACAACCACATCGTGGGCGGCGACACTTACCAGAAGGTGACAGTGGGCACGGGCAACAATGACATCACGGTGACCGGCACCTCCAACGTGATCAACGCGACGGGCGGCAACAACACGATCCATGCCGGTGCCGGCGGCGAGACTATAAAGGTTGGCAACGGCGCCAACGTGATCGTGGCCTCTGGTTCGAGCAACGTGATCGTGGCCGGCAACGGTGGTGACAACATCACGGCGGGCGACAACCAAAACACCGTCACGGTGGGCAACGGCACCAACACGGTGCTGGCCACCGGCTACAACAACAAGATCACGGTGGGCGATGGTCACAACACGATCACGGCGGGTGCCGGCGGCGACATCGTGGCCCTTGGTGCTGGCAGCGACACGGTGACGTTGGCGGGTTGGAGCAACCTGCTGATCGGTGGCATGGGCCATGCGACGGTGTCGGGTGGTTCGAGCAACGTGTTCCAGATTGCTGGCGTGGGCACGACGGGCGGCTTGGATGTGATGGACTTCGCCACGACGCATAACGACGTGCTTGACTTGTCCAAGCTTCTCGCCGGGATCACGCTGATGCCCGGAACCATCGCCAACTACGTGAACGTGACGAGTGCTGGCAGCGACACGGCGGTCTCCGTCGATCTCGCCGGCAGCGGGCACTTCACCGGCCACGTGGTTGCCACGCTGCATGGTGCGGGTGCTTCTACACTCGCCGCTTTGCAGAGCCACGCGGCGATCAAGCTGGGCTAATCTTCAACTATAGCTCACGAAAAGACCGCCTCGGACCGCAAGGTCCGGGGCGGTTTGCGTTCGGGGCAACATATTCTCTGCCCAACCCATTGCCGCAGTGCAGCCATGCATCTAGCCTGATCAGGTGATCAAATTCCTCCTTCGTCGAAGTGTACTAGCCATTCTGGTGATGCTGACCGTGCTTACGATCAGCTTCACGCTCACTCGCCTGTCCGGTGACGTCGCGGTGTCCATGGCGGGCCCCAATGCGACGCAGCAGGACGTCGAAACCATCCGCAAGGCCTACGGGCTTGATCGCCCCCTATCGGAGCAATTCGTCGGCTGGGTGGCTGGTGTCGCCACTGGCGATCTGGGGCGATCCTATTTGTATCATGCGCCGGTCAGCGAGCTGATCCGGGCAAGGCTGCCGGTGACTCTCACCTTAGGCTTGAGCGGTCTTGCCATAGCACTTGCCGTGGCCCTGCCGCTGGGTATCCTGGCCGCGATGAACGAAGGCGCGGTGCTCGACCGCGCCATCATGATGGTGGCCGTGGTAGGGCAGGCGATGCCCAGTTTCTGGCTTGGCCTCCTCCTGGTCATCTGGCTCGGTGTGAAATGGCAGCTCCTGCCGATCTCCGGCGTCGACACCTGGGACGGCTACATCCTCCCCGGCACCGTGCTGGCCTTCTCAGCCATCCCCGCCTTGATGCGGCTCACCCGCGGCGGTATGGTGGATGCCCTGGCATCCGACTATGTCCGCACCGCCCGCGCCAAAGGCCTGACCGGCCCGAGCGTTGTGCTCAAGCACGCACTGCGCAACGCGGCGATGCCTGTCGTTGCGGTGGCCGCGGTGCAACTCGGCTTCATGCTGGGTGGCTCAATCGTGATCGAATCGGTGTTCGCGCTGAACGGCGTCGGCTACCTGGCGTGGGAATCAATCAGCAAGAACGACTTCCCGGTGGTGCAGGCGGTGGTCCTGTTCCTGGCCACCATCTACATAGCGTTGACGCTGTTGGCCGACATGCTGAACGCATTCCTTGATCCCAGGCTGCGAGTGTCCTGATGCGGCTGAATTTCAGGACATTGGCCCTGGCTTTGGGGTTTCTGATCGTCGGCGGCATGGCCGTGGTGGCGCTGGCGGCACCCTTGATCGTGCCGCACGACCCGTTCCTGCAAAATCTCGAAGCCCGCATGGTGCCGCCGATGTGGATGGAAGGCGGCGTGCCCGGCCATCTGTTCGGAACCGACCAGCTCGGCCGCGACTATTTTTCCCGCCTGATCTACGGCGCCCGCATCTCGATGCTGATCGGTGTGCTTGTGGTGGTCTGCTCCGGCCTGATCGGCACCACCATCGGCGTGATCGGCGGCTTTTTCGGTGGCCGCGTCGATGCCGTGGTGATGTTCATCATCACCTGCAGGCTTTCCATCCCGCTGATATTGGTGGCGCTGACGGTCGTCTCCTTCGTCGGCAGCTCCCTTACGGTGGTGGTGCTGACGCTCGGGCTGCTGTTGTGGGAACGCTTCGCCGTGGTGGCGCGCACCACCACCATGCAGGTGCGCACGCTCGACTACATCAGCGCCGCCTGGGCCGCCGGCTGTTCATTGCCGTATATCCTGATGCGCGAGGTATTGCCCAATATCCTGCACCATCTCATCGTGGTGGCCACGCTCGAAATGGCGCTGGCGATCCTGCTGGAGGCTGCGTTGTCGTTCCTCGGCCTGGGCGTGCCGCCGCCTTTGCCGTCCTGGGGCCTGATGATTGCCGAAGCCAAGGACTACATGTTCTTCTCGCCCTGGGTCATCATGGTGCCCGGCATCGCACTTTTCGGTCTTGTCCTCGGCATCAATCTGCTCGGCGACGGATTGCGAGACCGGCTGGGGGCAATCCGCGATGCTTAATGCCCCACTGCTTGACGTGTCGGGACTGCGCGTGCAGTTTGGCAAGAAGGTCGCCGCCGTGCGCGGCATCGACATCCAGGTGCGTCGGGGCGAGACGCATTGCCTGGTTGGCGAATCCGGCTGCGGCAAATCGGTGTCCGCCCTCGCCCTGATGGGTCTGCTTGCCCGCGGCGCCCAACGCACCGCCGATCAGATGCGGTTCGACGGCCAGGATATTCAAAACCTATCGAGCCGCGAACTGCAGAAACTACGCGGCGACCGGATGGCAATGATCTTCCAGGAGCCGATGACCAGCCTGAACCCCGCCTACACCGTGGGCTCGCAGATGGCCGAAGTACTCAGCCGGCATCGCGGCACCAACAAGCGCCAGGGGCTGGACCGTGCGGCCGAACTGCTCGCCCGCGTCGGCATCACCGCACCTGGCCTTCGCCTCGCGCAATACCCGCACCAGCTTTCCGGCGGCCTGCGCCAGCGCGTGATGATCGCCATGGCGCTGATGTGCGATCCCGAACTGCTGATTGCCGACGAGCCGACCACGGCGCTGGACGTCACGGTGCAGGCGCAGATCCTGCGGCTGCTGCAGACGCTGCAACGCGAGCTCGGCCTCGCCATTCTCCTGATCACCCATGATCTCGGCGTCGTTGCACGCATCGCCCACCGGGTCAGCGTGATGTATGCGGGCAAGGTCGTCGAAACCGCCACGGCGCAGGCGCTGTTCGCGGCCCCGCGCCATCCCTACACGCAGGGCCTGCTCGCCTGCGTGCCGATTCCAGGCAAGATCAAGCGCGGCGATCCCCTCGGCAGCATCCCCGGCACCGTGCCGCGCATCGCCCCGGGCTTCCAGGGCTGCGGCTTCCGAGATCGCTGCACCCACGCCATGCCGTCCTGCGCCGGCACAATTCCGTTGCGCGACGACGGCCTGGGCCATCTGTATCTCTGCCAGCTCGAAGCCGGGTTCGCATGACGGCTGCGATCGAAGTTGTGGGCGTTGCCCGCAGCTTCCGCCAAAGCGGCGGCGTATTTGGCGCCGACCGCATCATCCGCGCGGTGGACGGCGTGTCCTTTGCTGTCGAAAGTGGCAGTTGCCTTGGCATCGTGGGTGAATCCGGCTGCGGAAAATCCACCCTTGCCCGCCTCATCCTCGGCCTGCTGCCAACCACCACCGGCGAAATCCTGGTCGAAGGCCAACGCTTGTCGGACATGGACCGAAGGGCGCGGGCCAGGCTGATCCAGCCGGTGTTCCAAGACCCGTTCTCCTCGCTCAATCCCCGCCGCCGCATCCGCGACATCGTGGCGATGCCGCTCGCGGCCCAAGGCATCACCGGCCGCGAGCAGTCGGTGCAGGTGGAGGAAATGCTTGCCCGCGTCGGCCTGCCGGGCGCCATCGCCGATCGCGTGCCGGCGCAGCTCTCCGGCGGCCAGCGCCAGCGCGTCGCCATTGCCCGCGCCCTCGTGCTCCGCCCGCGGATCGTGGTGTGCGACGAGCCGACCTCGGCGCTCGATGTTTCCGTGCAGGCGCAAATTCTCAATCTGCTGGCAGAGCTTCAGCGAGAACTTGGCCTCACCTACGTCTTCATCAGTCACAACCTCGCAGTGGTTGAGCATATCAGCGATCGCGTGGCGGTGATGTATCTCGGCCGCATGGTCGAACAGGCCACGACCGATGATCTGTTCGCGGCCCCGAAACACCCCTACACCCGCGCTCTGCTGGCATCGGTTCTGACGCCGGAGCCTGGCCTGGGCGTGCCGGACGTGGGGCTGGGCGATCAGTACCCGGACCCAGCCAACGTGCCGCCGGGCTGCCGCTTCCATCCGCGCTGCCCGATCGCCGAGCCCAGATGCGCAGTCGAAACGCCGGCCCCGCGGGAGATCTCGGGCCGGCGCGTGGAGTGTCTTCTGGTCGGCTCATAGGTCGGGCAACACCCAACATCGTGCGGAAAGGTCGGGCCGTGCCCGACCGACTGTTCAGTTCCAGCTTGAGAGGTAGTAACGCGGCAACTCGTCCGTCCACGCATGGAACTTCAGCTCCTTCCGATACGCATACGTCCCCACGCTGGTAAACAACGGCACGAAATAAGCCTGCTCTGTGATACGCTTAATCGCCGCTGAATAGGCCTTCTGCCGCACCGCCTTGTCGGTGGTCTGGCCGCCGGCGATCACCAGCTTCTGCACCTCGGCATCATGCGCGAAATCGTTGGTGGTGAAACCCTCGGTCAAGGAGCCGCTGTAGTATTGCGGCAGGAACGCCGAGACGTCGTTGATCGAGTAGCTGCCCCAGTTGCCAAGATCGATCGGGTTCTTGCCTTCCTGCGAACGCTGGATCTGCGCCTGCACCTGCAGATGCGTTACCTTTGCGTTGATGCCGACGGCCTTCAGATAGCCCTGGATGGCCCCCTCGAACTGCGGCAGCACGTAGGACACGATCTCGGTCTCGAACCCGTTCGGATAGCCGGCTTCGGCCAGAAGCGCCTTGGCCTTGGCAGGGTCATACGGGTACTGCACCGCCGCCGCCGCGTCGCAGCCGAACTGCGTGGGAAAGCAAGGTGCCGGCGGCACGCGGGAGCCGCCCTGCATCAGGTTCTTGGCAATCGACTCACGATCGATGGCATGGATCAACGCCTGGCGCACCTTCACCTTGGTCAACGGATTGTCCGCGCCCGTCCGCCCGGCGGCGTCGAGATTGAGCGAGTTGACACGCATCGTCTCGGCCTGCTCGGTCTTGAACGGACCCATGGCGCCCACCTTGGCCAAATTGTCCGGCAGCACGTTCCAGGTCCAGTCGGCCTTTCCGCCGATCAGCTCGTTCAGTGCCGTGGTGTTGTCCACCACCTCATGGATCACCAGCTTCTTGATCGCCGGCCGACCCTTCGGGCTGTCCTTGTAGTAGTCTTCGAACCGTTCCATTTCGATCTGGTTGACGCCGTCGATGCGGGTGATCTTGTAAGGCCCGGCGCCGATCGGCTGCTTGTCGTAAGCGTCCGAGCCAACGCGCTCGCGATAGGCCTTGGGCAGGATCGGCGTCACCATGGCGATGTATTCCATCGCCGCCGGGAATACCTTCTTGGTCTTGATCGCGACCTTGAAGTCATCGATCTTCTCGGCACCCGACATCCAGCTGTAATTGCTGGGCACCGAGACCTGCTTGTCCGCCAGGATGGAATTAATCGTATAGACCACGTCATCGGCGGTAAACGGGCTGCCGTCCTGGAATTTCACGCCCTGGCGCAGGGTGAATTCGATCGTCGTCTCGTCGGTGTACTTCCACGAAGTCGCCAACAGCGGCTTGATCTCGAAATTGGTGGGGTCCCGATAGACCAGGCCATCGAACGCCTGGTGAGAAACGATGATGCCCGCGCGCAGCTGGTTGTAATAGGGATTGACGTTGACGATCTGGTCCCACCACACGATACGCAGCGTGTCGGCGGATTTCTGCGCCATCGCAGGCACAGCCAAGGCTGTCATCGCCGAGACCATCAGCACCGCACGCAACGTCGATTTGACCAACATCATGTCGCTCTCCCCATGAACCGAAGATGAAAGGCTAGAGGCAGTCGGACCCGCTTGGCTACAGGGAACCGGCGCAGGGAACCCCAGATGCCCGCTTCACGCGGAGTTTGTTTCATGTTTCAACTGCGCCCCTGCATTCGGGAGGCAATCACATGATCACGCGCATACTCGGGGCCTCTGTCCTCGCTCTGGCGACCCAGGCCAGTGGCGCTTCGGCGCAGTCGCTGAAGATCGGAGTGATCGCCACCCTGTCCGGCCCGCAGGCGCCGCTTGGCGAGCAGATCCGTGACGGTTTCCAGGCCGGCATCGACAGCCTCGGCGGCAAGCTCGGCGGCATGCCGGTCGAGCTGACCATCATCGACGACGAGCTGAAGCCCGATCTCGCGGTCACCAAGATCCGCGGCTACGTCGAATCAGGCAAAGTCGATTTCGTCATCGGCCCCGTTTTTTCGGGCATCATCGCGCCGATCGTCAAACCCGTGACCTCATCGGGCGCCTTCCTCATCAGCCCCAATGCCGGCCCCTCCACCCTGGCCGGCAAAGGCTGCTCGCCTGATCTGTTCGTGACCAGCTATCAGAACGACCAGCCACATTCCGTGTCCGGTCAGTTCGCCACCGACCAGGGCTATAAGAAGATCTTTTTGGTAGCGCCGAACTATCAGGCCGGCCGCGACGCGCTGGTCGGCTTCAAAAGCCGCTTCAAGGGCGAGGTTGCCGCCGAGGACTACGTGCCGCTGACACAGATGGACATGCAGTCCGAGATTGCAAAGATCGCCGACGCCAAGCCGGACGCCGTGTATGTTTTCCTGCCCGGCGGCCTTGGCATCAACTTCGTCAAGCAGTATCGCGCGGCCGGGCTGGAGAAGATCCCTGTGCTTTCCACCTTCACCGTCGATGAAAGCACGCTGCCGGCAGAGGGCGATGCGGCCATCGGATTCTATTCCGGCGCCAACTGGGCACCGAACATGGACAACCCAGCCAGCAAGGCCTTCGTGGCGGCGTTCGAGGCAAAGTACAAGTATGTGCCAGCAACCTACGCGGCCCAGGCCTACGACACCGCACGGCTGATCGACGGCGCCGTGCGTATGGCCAGCGGCACCGATCACGCCAAGCTGCGCGCAGCGCTTGAAAAGGCGCCGTTCGACAGCGTGCGCGGCAGCTTCAAGTTCGGCGCCAACCACTACCCGGTTCAGGACTTCTACCTCGCCCGCGTGGCCAAGCGACCAGACGGCAAGCTACAAACAGAAATCCAGAAGAAGGTTCTCTCGGCCGACGTCGACCCCTACGCCGCCGAATGCAAGATGAACTGACGTGACGGGCGCGCCTGCATGACACTGCTGATCGTGCAGGCGCTGAACGGCGTGCAGCTTGGCATGCTGTTGTTCCTGATCTCTGCTGGGCTCACGCTGGTGTTCGGCGTGATGAAGTTCGTGAACCTCGCGCACGGCGTGCAGTATATGATCGGCGCTTATCTCGGCGTGACCTTTTCGACGCTGGCCGGCGGCTTCTGGGCGGGGCTGCTCCTCGCCTCGCTCACCGCCGGCGCCTTCGGTCTGGTGTTGGAATTCTTGGTGTTCCGCCATCTCTATCGCCGTTCCGAGCTCGACCAGGTGCTGGCCACCTTCGGCATCATTCTCACACTGAACGAAGGCACGCGGCTGCTCTGGGGCTCCAACCCACTCGACATGAAAATGCCGGAGTTGCTTTCAGGGTCTTTCCAATTGGTCGACGGCCTGCGCTATCCGATCTACCGCATCGCCGTCATGGCGGCTGGGCTGGGAGTGGCGGGCAGTCTGGCGCTGGTGGTCAACCGAACCCGAGTCGGCATGCTGATCCGTGCCGGCGCCAGCAGTGGCGCGATGGTGGAGGGGCTCGGCGTTGATATCGGTCGCCTGTTCCGCATCGTGTTCGGCATGGGCGCCATGCTGGCAGGCTTTGCCGGCGTGCTCGCGGCGCCCTTGGTGTCGGTCGAGCCGGGCATGGGCGAGAACCTGCTCATTCTCGCTTTCGTGGTCATCGTCATCGGCGGCGTCGGCTCCATCCGCGGTGCCTTCGTGGCGGCGTGTCTGGTGGGGTTGGTGGACACGCTGGGCCGCGCCCTGATCACCGACCTTGCGCACGCGGCACTGAGTGCGACCACCTCGGCACGGGTGGGGCCTGCGGTGGCCTCGATGCTGATCTATCTGGTCATGGCGACCGTCCTTGCGATCCGGCCGGCCGGATTGTTCCCGGCGCGCGCATGAGGCAGGCCCCTCGCGTCGTTCCGTTGGCGATTTTCGCCGTGCTGGCTGCCATTCCAATACTCCGGGAAGCCGGCGTGCCGCTGGGTGGCTTCGTACCGTTGGTTGCTGGTCGTATCACCATCTTTGCCATCGCCGCGATGAGCCTGGATTTCATCCTGGGCGTGGGTGGCCTCGCCAGCTTCGGCCATGCCGCACCGTTGGCGATCGGCGCCTATGCCATGGCGATGCTCGACGCGGCCGGCATCCACGATGCCTTAATGGTGGTCCCGGTGGCGATGCTGGCGGCCGGAGCCTTCGCACTTGCCACAGGCGCCATCGCGCTGCGGACCACTGGGATCAACTTCCTGATGATCACCTTGGCCTTCGCCCAGATGGTGTATTTCGCCGCTGGCTCGCTCGCTGATTACGGCGGCGACGATGGATATTCCCTCGATGCATGCATCAACCTTGCCGGATGGAAGCTGGCGGGGCGCGGCGGGCTCTATGGACTGAGTCTGGGCGTGCTGTTCGTGGTCTGGCTGCTGTTCCGCATGCTGACAGAATCCCACTTCGGCCGAACGTTGTCGGCAGCCCGACAGAATCGCGTGCGGGTAGAGGCGATGGGGATCGACGTGTTCGCGGTCGAACTGACGGCGCTGGTCATCGCGGCCATGGTCTGCGCCATCGCGGGCGTTCTGTTGGCCAACGAAGCGGAGTTTGTCTCGCCTGCCTATGCCGCCTGGGGACGGTCCGGCTCGCTGATGGTGATGGTGCTGCTCGGCGGCGCCGGTTCGCTCCACGGCGCCATTCTCGGTGCCGCCGTGGTGGTGATGTTCGAGGAAGGCCTGGGCCGTCTGACGCCACACTGGCCGCTGATCTTCGGCCCGCTTCTGGTGTTGGCCGTGCTGTTCCTGCGCCGCGGCATCGCGGGCATCGGTGGCCGGGATGCCTGACCCGGTCCTGAAGATCGCAGGCCTGCGCAAGAGTTTCGGCGCGCTGGTCGTGACCGACGACGTCTCCCTGCAAGTCGACCCGCACCGCATCCACGCTGTCATTGGCCCCAACGGCGCCGGCAAGACCACGCTGATCCAGCAGATATTCGGCACCATAAAACCCGACGCGGGCAGCGTTCATCTTGCAGGCCGCGACGTCACCGCCCTGGTCCCGCATCGACGCGCCCGGCTGGGTCTGGCGCGCGTGTTCCAGATCACGTCGGTTCTCCCCGAATACACTGCGCTGGAAAATGTGGCGCTGGCTGTGCAGGCACGCACCGGATCGGCATTTCGCATGATCAGGCCGGCATCCGATGACGCCGATGCCACTAGCGACGCGATGCAGACGCTGGAACGCCTGGGTCTCGCAGCCCGCCACTCCGTTCTCGCAGCGCGCCTCAGCCACGGTGAAAAGCGCCAGCTCGAACTCGCCATGGCGCTGGCCGCAAAGCCGAAACTGATGCTGTTGGATGAGCCTTTGGCCGGCGCTGGCCCGCAGGAAACCGCGAGGTTGGTGAAGCTGCTGGCCAGCCTGCGAAGGGATTGCGCCATCCTACTGGTCGAACACGATATGGACGCGGTTTTCCAACTCGCAGACGACATAACGGTCCTGGCTCTGGGTCGGGTCATCGCCCACGGTACACCCACCGAAATCCGCAGCAGCCAGGCCGTGCGCGCCGCCTATCTCGGCGAGGATTTCTGATGCTGGCGCTGGACCACGTCGCCGGCGGCTACGGCGATACCCAGATCCTGTTCGACGTCAGCCTCCACGTCGCCGCTGGCGAGGTCGTGGCGCTGCTCGGCCGCAACGGCATGGGCAAGACCACCACGATACGCACGATCATGGGCCAACTGCCGCGTCGCGGAGGCGTGATCAGAGTGGACGGCGTGGATATAGCCGGGCTTTCCGTCCATCTCATCGCCCAGCGCGGCATCGGCTGGGTGCCGGAAGGACGGCAGGTGTTTCCCACCTTGAACGTGGCCGAAAACCTGATCGCCACTGCGCGCCCGGGCGCCTGGGATGCGGACGCGGTCTATGCCCTGTTCCCACGCCTGCGCGACCGACGTCACCATCTCGGCCGGCAACTCTCGGGCGGCGAGCAGCAGATGCTGGCGATCGGCCGCGCCCTGTGCACCAACCCGCGTCTGCTCATTCTGGACGAGGCCACCGAAGGCCTGGCACCGCTGATCCGCACCGAGATCTGGGCCTGCATCGAGCGGCTGAAAGGGGAGCGGCTGGCGATCCTGCTGATCGACAAGACCCTCGCCGCGCTCGAAAAGATCGCCGACCGGCACGTGATTTTGGACAATGGCGTGACGGTTTGGACAGGGACATCAGGAGCGCTGGCGGTGGCCCCGGAACGCGAGCGATATCTCCATTTGTGACGCGGACCTACGCGGAGGGAACCGTCACGCCGATCATGTCGCCATCGCGCACAATCTTCGCGAGGTGTTCCTCGTCCCACCCCTCGGTGCCGATCGGGCGGAGCGGCAACACCATCCACCGATAGTCAGCGGTGCTGTCGACCACCCGCAGTTGCATCTCGGCGGGAATACGGGTCCCCCAGTCCATCAGCATGCCACGCGGATCGCGCACGGCGCGGGCGCGGTAGGCGGCGGATTTGAACCAGAACGGCGGGTAGCCCAGCACGGCGCGGGGGTAGCAACTGCACAATGTGCACACCACCAGGTGATGTAGTAGCGACGTGTTCTCCAGCACACCCAAAGGCGGCATGCCGCGCATCGGAATACCGAGCGTCTCGGCCGCCTTCGCGCCGTCTGACAGCATCAGCGCGTGATACGCGGGATCGACCCAGGCCTTCGCCACCATGCGCGCACCCTGGCTGGGATTGGCGGCATCGGTGAATGCCCGGCGTTCGGTGATCTCCTCAGGCGTGGCGATGCCCTTCTCGTGCAACAGCTTCGAGACGGCGGCGAGCAGCTTGTCGCTGTCGGCTTCCAGGATGCTCATGCTGCCTCCAGCCAGGTTTCGAATATTTCGACCACGATCGCATCGCCAGACACACCCTCGCCCCAGATCGCCGGCTGGTCGAAGCGCACGTGATACAGATCCAGTTGGGCGGCCGGGCGTGCGAAGGCGAGGTCCTCGGGATTGTGAAACCGGCCGAGATGCCGCTCCACAACGCCGGTGCGGCCGCGCAGATAATGCGGCGTGCGGATATGGCAGGGCCCCCGCGTCTCGGGCCAATCGAGCTTTACACGAACGGATTGCCCCGCTGCCAGCATCACGCACCCTCCATCGCCGCGCGCAGTTCCGCCTTGGTGATCACGCCTGAGACGATCAGATTGTCGGCAATCGAGCGGATCCAGCGCTGGTAATACGTCAGGCGGTGGTAGTCAGCTTCCGGAATGGCCTCGATGCCGCGCCGAAGCTCGTCCACCGACATTACCTTCTTGGCGCCAAGGATCCCGCGAATGGCGTCCACGTTGCGGTCGAAATCGGTCAGCACATGGTCGTTGGTGTCCACCGCGTCGCAAAGGAATTTTGACACGCCGCCCATGTCGTGATGGGCCCTCGGGAGATCCTGTTCCATCCGCGAACTCTAACCTCCGATCGCCTCGTTCGGATAGACGCCAAACATTTCGTCGCGCTTCAGAAAGCCGCGATAGGTGGCGACCTCCACCTCGCACCACACGCTGCCGGCGCCACAACTGCGCACGCGGCCGATCACGCCCGGCTTCAGGCGCGCAACGGGGGACGCGGTGTCTGCAGCGGTGGAGCGCAACACACGTTCAGCCTCCCGCACCACGAAGCCGCGGCGAGGGGTAAGGGTGGGCGCACGAACCCATCCGCGCACGCTGTCCTGGTCCTGCACCAGGCGCCAGTCGTCCAGCTCGCGAAGGATTTCCACCGGCAGGTCGCGGCGGTGATAGACCCAGTCGATCGGGTAACGCGTGCCGGGGCCGACGCGCAGGTTCACGTCATCGAACCGAAGGGCCATGAAGCGTGGGATCGGAAGGCCGGTGACGCTGCCCTTGTTGGGGTCTTGCGCCGGCGGCGGCGGCTCGGCGGGGGCAGGGGGTTTGGCTGTGGCCGCCGCCGCTGCTGCGGCTGCTGCTGCTGCTGCTGCGGCTGCCTTGCCGTCAGCCTCGGGCTTCGCGCCAGTCTTCGCGCCAGTCTTCCCGCCAGTCTTCTCGCCAGGCTTTTTCGCTGGAATTTTCTTGGCGTTCGGCGCCTTGGGCGCCTGCACCACCGGCACGCGGGCCGCCGCCAAGGGCGCGTTAGTGGGAGGGCTGGCAGGATTCGCCGCCGTTCTTGCTGCAGGCTTGGGTGCAATAGCGAGGTTGGACGGTGCCTGCGTTTGGGCCACGGCGCCATCTGGCGTCCCGAACGCCAGGATCGCCACCGCCGCCATCATGCGAAATACAGACTTCATGGATATCCCTGAATGCATTGGCCGCAGCCCGGGCGACGCGTCACAGCGTTATCACCTGTCCCCCGGCCGTTGCCGAGAGAAAGCTCACCATACCAGATATTTCAACACCTTGTGCCAGGGGCTCGGTGAACCCGGCCAATCGCAGGCCTGATTCGCAGGCGATGACCCGGATGCCAAGTTCGAACGCCGCCTGGCGCAGCTCCGCCAGGCCGGCCACGCCGAGACGCCGCGAGGCCTTGTCTTGGATCTCGAACCCATGCAGATCGGCCAGCAACCCTCGGCAGCCGTCGTTGGTGGCAAAGAGCGTCACATCCCGCCCGATCGCCGCCGCCGCCGTCGCGACCACGAAGGCGTAATGCGCGCGTGCGTGGCCACCGGATATCAGAAGAATGCCCAATCGCTCAGCCGGCATGGCCATCGCCGCAGGTGGGGCAGGCGGGATCGCGCCGGATGTTGATGGCGCGGAACCGCATGTCCATCGCATCCCAGATCAGCAGACGACCGGACAATCCGGTACCAATTTCAAGAATTTCCTTCAGCACCTCGGTGGCCTGCAACGTGCCCATTACCCCAGTCACGGCGCCGAGCACGCCGGCCTCGCTGCAACTGGGCACCAGACCGTCGGGCGGCGCCTCCGGGTAGAGGCAGCGATAGCAGGGGCCGCCGAGATGTGGCTTGAAGGTGGAGAGCTGGCCTTCAAACCGCAGCACGGCGGCGCTGATAAGGGTGCGGCGCATCCGCACGGCGGTGTCGGCGACCAGAAATCGGGTGGGGAAATTGTCGCTGCCGTCGCAGACGATATCGTAATCGGCGATCAGCTTTTCGGCATTGTCCGCCAACAGCCGCGTTACATGCGTGTTGATCAGCACCTGCGGGTTGATCGCCCGTGCCGCCGCCGCCGCACTTTCCGCCTTGCCGGTTCCGATATCCGTCATGCCATGCGCGATCTGGCGCTGCAGGTTGGACAGCTCCACCACATCGTCATCGACGATCCCGATCCGCCCCACCCCGGCGGCGGCCAAGTAGAGTGTCAACGGACTGCCCAGGCCACCCGCGCCCACGATGAGGACAGCGGCCTCCCGCAATTTCGCCTGACCGGTGCCGCCCACCTCGTCCAGCAGGATATGCCGGGAGTAGCGGTGGATCTCGTCCTCGGAAAAATCGATGTCCATGGCGCC
>JAYTHH010000086.1:0-18447 GCA_043732745.1 Rhodospirillales bacterium | reverse complement strand
GGATGGCGCCGGCAGTCGCCACCCAGCCCAGTGTGCGCAAAAGCGGCGAGGCCACGCGGCGCATCGCGCAGCATCACCAGGCCGAGGCCCGCCAGCATCACCGCCGAGATCGTCCGAAACACCGCGCCTTCGAGCCCGATGGCAAAGCCAACCGTGGCCACGAACAGGCCGACGGCGATGAACGAGATCACCAACGCGCAGGTTAACGCGAGCACGCCAAAGGCGATGCACCGCTGCGGCCTGCCAAACACCAGCGGCAGCAGCGCCAGCACGCAGGGTGACAGGATGGAGAGCAACCCGGCTCCCGATTCACCCTTTCCCGAGTGGTTTTAACAAGGCGAGGACGGCGGTGCCGTCCTCCCACACGGTTCAGGAGGCGGACTTGGCCAGCAAGGCGCGGCTGGCGCATGCCGGAAGGTTACGGGGGCGGATAGCTCGTGGAGACGACTTCCCCAGTGGTGGAGTTTGGACATCAGAGCAAAGATCGCTGTTCCAGCTACCAGCCCCCGGTGCGCGGCCAGATCGCGGTGACGGTCTCGCTGTCGTCGTCGATGACGAAATAGCGGTCATGCGCGGCGGCGGTGAGGCAGGTGTGGTTTGGCAGGATGCGGAACTTGGTGCCGATCGGCGGCATAAACAGCGGCATTTGCGGGTCTAGTTCGACCACGCCGTGCTCCTGATAGGTCGTCACAACCACGGTGCGGCCGAACGCGGCACGCCCGTTCATGTCCACCATGATACCGAATCCCTGGTCGTTGGCGGTGGCTTGCGTGCTGCGGTCCTTCGACAGCGCCATGGCGCCGGCATCAACCAGCATGCGGCGCTGGGCGGGCCGATGGCCGATCACGCTGGTCAGCACGCTGACCGCGATATCCTCGATGCCGTGGGTACCGATCTCGGCCTGGAACAGGTCTCCGAACATATAGACGCCGGCCCGGATTTCGGTCACTCCGTCGAAGCTTGTGCCGGCCAAGGCGGTCGGCGAACTGCCGACCGACACGATCGGCACATTGAACCCTGCCTCTCGCAGACGCTGCGCCGCACGCACCGCGCCACGGCGTTCGTCCTCGGCGATGCGGACAAAATCCTGCATCGTGCGGGCCGCGTAGCTGTGGCCGGCATGGGTGATGACGCCCATCAGATTGGTGCCAAGCCGGCCGGCGATCTCCAGCAGCGCGTCGTCTTCCGGCGCCAGGCCGCCGCGATGCTCACCGGTGTCGATTTCGATCAGCGTCTTGGCTGGGTGCGGATGTGCCGAGATGGCAGAGGCCACGTCGGCATCGTCGGTGATGATCATAAGGCCGGCTCCGGACGCATTGAGCTTGGCCACCTGGTCCAGCTTCTGCGGCGTGATGCCCACGGCATAGATCATGTCGGCCAAGCCGTGGCCTGCGAAATACTCGGCCTCGGCCAAAGTGGAGACGGTGATGCCCCCGGTATCGGCATCGCCTTCGGGGCCGTTCAGCGCGAGCGCCATGCGCGCCACGTCGATCGATTTGGCAGTCTTCATATGCGGTCGCAGCCGCACGCCGTGGCGGCCGATGGCCTGCGCCATGCTGGCGAGGTTGCGCGCCAGGATACGGCGGTCGAGCACGAGACAGGGGGTGGGCAGGTCGGACAGGCGCATGAGATCGATTCTTTTAAAGGGTGATGCCGAGGAGTTCCGCCACGCGCGGCGTTGCCTTGATGCCGGTACCGGTCAGCACGATCACGGTGGTCTCGTTCGCCCCGATCGTGCCGGCTTGGCGCAGGTGAGAGAAGGCGGCGGCGGCCTGGGCGCAGGTCGGCTCGACATAGATGCCCTGGCGCGCAAGGCCGAGCATGGCCTGGCCGATCTCGTCCTCGCTGAGCAGAACCGCGCCGCCGCCGGTGGTGGCCAGCGCTGCTGCGACCTCCGGCAGGCGAATGGGGGCGGCGATGGCGGTGCCCTCCGCGATGGTGGGCAGGGCTGGCACCGCGGGCAAGCCGAGCACCGCACGCGCGATCGGCCCGCAATTTTCAGGTTGAGCTGCGAACAGCCGGGGCAGGCGGTCGATCTCGCCGGCGCGCAGCAATTCAGAGAATCCAATCAGGCAGCCGAGCACGTTCGAGCCGGCGCCGCAGGGGATGATGACGTTGTCCGGCGTGCGAAAGCCCAGATCCTCCCACAGCTCGTAGGCCAGCGTCTTGGTGCCGTGCAGGAAGAACGGATGCCAGTTGTGGCTGGCGTAGAAAATCTCCGACGCGCGCTTTTCGGCTGCGATCGACGTATCCTGCCGCGTCCCCGGGACCAGCTCCACGCTGGCGCCATGGGCGCGCATCTGCACGGTTTTGGCGGGGCTGGTCGAGAGGGGCGCCATGATGGTGGCCGCCATCCCGCCTGCGGCCGCATAGGCAGCGATGGCCGCACCGCCATTGCCGGAACTGTCTTCCAGGACCGCCTGGATGCCCTGCTGGCGCAGCAGGCTCAGCATCACGCTGGCACCGCGGTCCTTGAAGCTGGCGGTGGGCATGAACCACTCGCATTTCATATATACGTCGGCGCCATCAAGGGTCCGATGCAGCAACGGCGTGCAGCCTTCGCCCAGCGTGATCGGGTCTGCCACCGGCAGCGGCAAGGCGGCCGCATAGCGCCAGATGCTGCGTCTGCTCGAATCGATCCGCGCCCGTGTGATGCCGGGCAGATCGGTCAGCAGCAAAGGCGCACCGCCGTCGCCGCACCAACGCGGAATCTCGATCGGATAGGTTTCGCCGCTGCGCGGATCAAGGTAGGCGATGGAGTGAGCGCTCATGGCGCGAAGCTGGCCGGACGTTGCGCTCTTGGCAAGATGAAAGGAATTATTCCGTTGGCAGATGTTTTGATGAGCGACGTGGTGACATTGGCGCAGGATCTCGTCCGCATCGACAGCCGCAGCTTCGTCTCCAACCTTCCCGTCGCCGATCGTATCACGCGCGAGTTGGAGGGCTTCGAGGTTGAACGGCTTGACTATGTCGATCCGAACGGCGTCGCCAAATGCGTGTTGGTCGCCCATCGCGGCGAGGGCGGACTGGCGTTCTCTGGCCATATGGACACCGTGCCCGACACCGGCTGGACCAATGATCCATGGTCGGGCCGGATCGCAGATGGCATGCTCCACGGCCTCGGCAGCGCCGACATGAAAGGGCCGATCGCAGCCTTCATCGTGGCGGCCCAGCGTCTGCCCGCAGATGTACCGGTCTGCCTGCTGATCACCACCGACGAGGAAACCACCAAGCAGGGAGCAAGATTGATCGCCGAGAAGTCCATTCTCGCCCGCGCCGCACGGCCGCGCGGCATCGTGGTGGCCGAGCCGACCCTGCTGGTGCCGGTGCGCGGCCATCGCGCTCATGTGTCCTTCACCGTCACGTCGGTTGGCGTACAGGCGCATTCCGCTACGGGACTGGGCCGCAATGCCAACTGGGCATTGATAGAATTCCTGGCCGAGATGAAGGCACTGCATCTGCGCCTGCGCAGCGATCCCGTCTTGCAGGACCCCGGCTACGATCCGGTATTCAGCGATTTCAACCTGGTGATCGACAATCACGGCGCCGCGCTGAACGTGACGGTGCCGCTGGCGACGGTGCGGATCAAATACCGGTACAGTGCCGAAATCGACCCGGCCATGGTGACGGATCTGGTGGTTGCGGCAGCGGAGCGTGCGGGGCTTGCGCTCGATATCGCCACGGAGGGCAGCCCGCCGGAACTGCCGAGCAATCACCCGCTGATCCACATGGCGACGACCTTGACGGGACTGCCCGCGCGCACCGTGCCGTTCGGCACCGATGCGTCGCAGCTTCAGATGGTGGCGCCCTGCGTGATCATCGGTCCCGGCGATATCGGCGCCGCGCACAAGCCCACTGAGAGCATTGCGGTGGAGCAACTGGAACGCGCCGTGGCGCTTTTCATCGCAATGGCGACGGCGCTGTAGGGGGGGGCTTCTGCCCTGGGCTGAAGCCCCCCCCTACCCCAGGCCTAAACGAAGTCGACGCGGGCTTCGCCGACATGGGGGAAGAACACGCGCACCTTGGCGTGTTCGGCCACCACGCTTTTGCCGGTCCAGCTGCCGCAGGTGACGAACTGGCCCGCCTTCAACCCACCGGCCCAGGCGGCGCCCTCGTTGGCCATCCACACGACCAACCGGATCATGTCGCCCACCGGGTTGCCGGTGCGCTGCATGTGCAGCCCGCCGTCGACATACTGCTCCACCGTCTCGACGGCGAAATCGATCTGCTGCCAGCGGGCCAGGCCTTCGCCATAGACAAGGCCGCCATGCGACTGGGTGTCGGCCAGGCCGGAAAACGCATCCACCGCGTCAGGGTCGGCAAAGCGGCTGTCCAGCGTCTCGATCACCGGATGCGCGGTGGCGATAGCGTCGATCACCTGGTCGCGCGTGTAGGGCATTTCGCGCGGCGGCAGGTCGGCGCCCATGCGAAAGCAGATCTCGGCCTCGATGCCGCGCAACGTGTCAGACGACATGGTGGCCGGACTTGGCTTGATGTTGATGGCGGGCAGGGCACCACATTGCGGCGGTGCCTCCGGGCCTGCCGCGCCGACCTTCCAGCCGCCGATGCTCTCGAAGCTGGCGGCCACCAGATGCTGGATCTCGTACGCTTCTGGCCGATTCGACGGGCGGATCTCGGCTGGGATCGCATCGAGCTTCAAAGCGGGGTTCGTGCGGGCGGCCATCAGCAGGATCGCGGCCTGGTGGGCAGCGTCTGGTAGGCGGTCCACGGATGGCGTGGAATTGGTGTCTGACATGATGCTGCCCCCTGCAATTTTGGGCGAAATGTGAAGGAGGGGGGCGGTCTTGTCCAATGCCGGGGGCCGCGCCATCCTTGCCTCATGCAGATCGACGTGACCGACAGCGACGACGCGGGCATCCGCGCCGCCATCCAGGCCGAGCTGGCCTCCTACAATCAGGACAGGCTTGGCCAGTCCCCCGATCGGCACACTATGGCTGTGCTGCTGCGCGGCACCGACGCCAGCGTTTTAGGTGGCATTTGGGGCACGATCAGCTTTGGCTGGCTCAGTGTGGATCTGGCATTCGTGCCGGTAGGGATGCGGCGGCAGGGGGTCGGCTCCGCCATGCTGGCGGCATTGGAGCAGGCTGCGACCAGATCGGGCGCCCGTGGCGTGCGTGCGCTGACCTTTCTGGCGCCCGGCTTCTTCGCGCGGCAAGGCTACAGCGAATATGGAAGGCTGAAAGACTGTCCGCCCGGGTATTCCGACATCGCCTTGTTCAAGCTTCTCACCCTTGCCGACGACGATGCCGGCATGGTGGTAATGGATCGCCCCGACCCGGCCTTGCGTGAGGCGCTGCGCCGTCTGCAGGCGGCCGAGGATTCGGGGGTGAGCGGGGATTGCGGCCAGCATCCACTGAGCGTGGTGCTGCGCGCGCCGGATGGCACCATCCAGGGCGGCATGACCGGCTACACCGCGCATGGCTGGTTGCAGGTGTCGCTGCTGGCTCTGCCGCGGGCGCTGCGCGGCGCCGGCACGGGCACCCGGATCTTGACCACGGCGCACCAGGCGGCGCAGGCGCGCGGGGTCGCCGGCGCCAGGCTCGCCACTGGCAGCCACCAGGCCAGGCCGTTCTACGAGAAGCTCGGCTACCGCGTGTTCGCCACGCTGGACAATTATCAGCCCGGCGGCCTCAGCCGGTTTCTGATGGCCAAACGCTTCGATCGCTGAGACAACGTCGCCATGCAGATCGAACTCTCCACCGCAGCCGACCCCGTCCATCGCGCCGCCATCCTGGCGCCCCTGGATACCTACAACACCGAGATGTGTGGCGTGTTGGGCCCTGGCATCTCGCTCGGCGTGCTGCTCCGCAACGCCGAAGGCCGCGTTGAAGGCGGCATGTTCGGCAGTCTCTGGGGTGGCTGGTTCAAGGTCGATTTCGCCTTCCTGCCGGAGCATCGGCGCGGCAATCGGCTGGGCGCGCGCATCCTTTCTACTTTGGAGGCCGCCGCCGTGGCGCGTGGCGCCGAAGGCGTCTGGATGCAGAGTTTCAGCTTCCAGGCACCCGGTTTCTACCAGAAGCTCGGCTACCGCGAGGTGGGCCGCCTGGAAGATAGGCCGCCCGGCTTCTCTGATTCGTTCCTGATCAAGACCGAGGGATTTGCGCGGGAGGGCGCCACGATGGTGGTGGTCGAGGACGTGGCCGAGGCCGATCGTGCCGACATCCGCCGCGCGCTGGTGGCGTATAGCGACACTTTCGCGGGCAAGGCTGACTGGACGACCCAGGATTTCCTGGTGCGCGGCGAGGGGGGGGCAATCCTGGGCGGGCTGCACGCGCGCACCGGCCGCGGATGGATGTTCGTCGACCTGCTGGGCCTGCCGCCGGAGCTGCGCCGCGAACGCCTTGGAACACGGCTGATGGACATGGCCGAAGCCGAGGCACGAAGGCTTGGCTGCGTCGGCATCTGTCTCGACACGTTCAGCTTCCAGGCAAGGCCGTTCTACGAAAAGCGCGGCTTTGCCGTTTTCGCCGAAATCAACGACTACCCGCGCGGTCACCAGCGGTTCTTCCTGTCCAAGCGGCTTGACCAATGACCCTGCACATCGACTGGCGCGATATCCCGCAGGATGCGCGCGGCTGCGTGCTGGCGCTGGGCAATTTCGACGGCGTGCATCGCGGCCACGCCCATCTGCTGCACGCCGCCCATACCGCGCGGCCGGATGCGCCGCTGGGCGTGGTGACCTTCGAGCCGCATCCGCGCAGCCTGTTCCGGCCGGATGACCCGCCGTTCCGGCTGACGCCGTCGCCGGCGCGCGAAATCCTGCTGTCGGGCCTCGGCGTGCGCCACATCTTCGAAATCCGCTTCGACGCCGCGTTCAGCGAACTGACAGCGGATGATTTCGTGCGCGAGGTGCTGCATCGCGGGCTTGGCGCCGTGCATGTCGCGTGTGGTGTGGATTTCGCGTTTGGCCATCGGCGCGGGGGCAACGCTACCCTGCTCGCGGCTTTGTCCGAGACGCTCGGCATCGGCTTGTCGCTGGTGCCGCCGCTGGTGGATGAATCCGGCCCGATCTCGTCCAGCCGGATCCGTCGCGCACTGCAGGACGGCTACCCCGAGCGTGCCGGCGAACTGCTCGGCCGGCCCTGGGCGATCACCGGCGTGGTGGCGCATGGCGACAAGCGCGGCCGCACCATCGGGTTTCCCACCGCCAACGTGGCATTGGGCGCGCATCTGGAGCCGGCGCGCGGCGTCTATGCGGTGAGGGCGACCTTGGCGGACGGACGCACGGTGCCGGGCGTGGCCAATATCGGCCGCCGTCCCACGGTCGCGGAGGGCTCCATCAGCCGGCTGGAGGTGCATCTGTTCGATTTCGACGGCGATCTCTATGGCCAGGAAATTACAGTGTTGCTGCACGAATTCCTGCGCGCCGAGCGCAAATTCGACAGCTTCGATGCCTTGCGCGCCCAGATCGTGGCGGATGCCGCCCATGCGCGCGCGTCGCTTGACCCGTGGAGCGGGCTTTCAGCGTAGTTGTGCGCATGAGCAAGGGCATTCACGCGCGAATTATTTGACCGGCTTCGCGCTGGAGTTCTGACGCGCCCTTGCCCCTAGCGCGACAATGTCGCACGAGACCCCCCATGACCGACATCACATCGACGACCCCGGCTGATTATCGTAGCACCGTGTTCCTACCGGAGACGGACTTCCCGATGCGCGGCGATCTGCCGGCGAAGGAGCCGGGCATCCTGGCGCGCTGGCAGGCGATGGGACTTTGGCAGAAGCTGCGTGAGTCCCGCGCCGGTCGGGAAAAATTCATCCTGCACGATGGCCCGCCATATGCGAACGGCCATCTGCATATCGGCCATGCGCTGAACAAGATCCTCAAGGATGTGGTCAACCGCTCGCGTCAGATGGCCGGGCAGGATGCACTGTATATCCCCGGCTGGGACTGCCACGGGCTGCCGATCGAGTGGAAGATCGAGGAGCAGTATCGCGCCGAGAAGCGCAACAAGGACGACGTCCCCATCCTGCAGTTCCGCACCGAATGCCGCGCCTACGCTGCCGAATGGGTGGCCGTGCAGTCCGAGGAATTCCGCCGGCTGGGCGTCGAGGGCGATTGGGCCGAGCGCTACGCCACCATGGATTTCGGCTCCGAGGCGATCATCGCAGGCGAGATCTGCAAGTTCCTGCTGAACGGCGCGCTGTATCGCGGGCTGCGCCCGGTGATGTGGTCGCCGGTCGAAAAGACCGCTTTGGCTGAGGCCGAGATCGAATATCACGACCACACCAGCACCACGATCACGGTGCGCTTCCCGGTGCTGTCCTCGCCGGTGGCGGCGCTGGCGGGTGCCTGCGTGGTTATCTGGACCACCACGCCCTGGACCATGCCGGGCAATCGCGCCATCGCATGTGGCGCCGAGATCGATTACGCCGTGGTCCGGCTGGACAGCGTCAGCGAAGGCTCTCTGGCGCGTCCGGGCGAGAGAGTCGTGGTTGCGCTGGAGCTGCTGCCCAAATTCTGCGCGGACGTGAAGGTCGAAACGCACCACGTCCTGCACGTTCTGACCGGCGCCCAATTGCAGGGCACCGTCTGCGCGCATCCGCTGGCAGGGGGCGGCTACCCGCACCAGGTGCCGCTGCTCACGGCCGATTTCGTCACCACCGAGCAGGGCACCGGCCTGGTGCATATCGCGCCCAGCCACGGCGAGGACGATTTTGCCCTCGGTCGCGCCCACGGTCTGGAAGTGCCGGAGACCGTCGCCGACGACGGCACCTTGACGCTTCACGCGCCGGGCTTCGAAGGCGTGCATGTCTACAAGGCCGCGCCCCCCGTCATCGCAGCGCTGACCGAAGCCGGCATGCTGCTGGCCACCACCAAATTCGTGCATAGCTACCCGCATAGTTGGCGCTCCAAGGCGCCGCTGATCTTCCGCGCCACGCCGCAATGGTTCATCCGCATGGACGGGCCGGAGAACATCCGCGCGAAGGCGTTGGCCGCGATCGACGATACGGTGTTCGTGCCCGACCAGGGCCGCAACCGCATCGGCGCCATGATCGCAAGCCGGCCGGACTGGTGCATCAGCCGCCAGCGCGCCTGGGGTGTGCCGATCCCGGTCTTCGTGGAAAAGGCCACCGGCACACCCTTGCGGGACCCTGCCGTGGTCGGGCGCATCGTGGCCGCCTTCACCGCGGAGGGCGCCGACGCCTGGTATTCCTCCGATGCCAGCCGTTTCCTCGGCAACGACTACGATCCCGCCGCCTACGAGCAAGTGATGGACATTGTCGATGTCTGGTTCGAATCAGGCTGCACCCATGCCTTCACCTTGGAGGCGCGTGGCCTGCCCTGGCCGGCGGACCTGTATCTCGAAGGCAGCGACCAGCACCGCGGCTGGTTTCATTCCAGCCTGCTCGAAGCCGTTGGCACCCGCGGCCATGCGCCGTTCAAGGCCATCCTGACCCACGGCTTCGTGCTCGACGAGAGCGGCCGCAAGATGAGCAAGTCGCTCGGCAATGTCACCGCGCCGCAGGAGGTGTCGGACAAATACGGCGCCGACATCTTGCGCCTGTGGGTGATGAACTCCGACACGACGGAGGATCTGCGCATCGGGCCGGAGATCCTGAAGCAGCAGGCCGAGTTATATCGCCGCATCCGCAACACGTTGCGCTGGATCCTGGGCTCGCTGGAGGGGTTCACCGAGGCGGAGCGCGTGGCCGAGGCCGACATGCCCGAGCTGGAGCGCTTTGTGCTGCATCGCCTGGCCGAGCTGGACGCACAGATCCGCCACGCCACCGCCAGCTACGACTGGACCGGCGTGGTGCCGGCGCTGCACAATTTCTGCGCCACCGACCTGTCGGCGTTCTACTTCGACGTTCGCAAGGACGCGCTCTACTGCGACCGCCCGGACAGCCTGCGCCGCCGCGCCGCGCGCACCGTGCTGGATCATCTGCATCGCTGCCTGTGCATCTGGTTCGCCCCGGTGCTGGTGTTCACCGCCGAGGAAGCCTGGATGTCGCGCTTCGGCGAGGGCGAATCGGTGCATCTGCAGACCACGCCGGTCTTGCCCGATTGCTGGCTCGACCCTGGGCTGGGCGAACGCTGGCGCGCCATCCGCGAGCAGCGCCGGGTCATCACCACAGAGATTGAGACTTTGCGCAAAAACGGCGGCGTGAAATCCTCGCTCCAGGCGGCCATTACACTGACATCAGCCGAGACCGCCACTCTGGCCCTGCCGGAATGGGCGGAGCTGGCCATCGTGTCTGACGCCACGGAGGGCGATAGCCTGTCCGTGCATGTGGCCGAGGGCGAAAAATGCGCCCGCTGCTGGCGTATCCTGCCCGAGGTCGGCACGGTTAAGGCGCATACCACCCTATGCCTGCGTTGCGCCGACGCGGTGGATCATCTGACCTGCGAGCCGGTTGTCGCATGACCCATGTGAAGCTCGGGCTCATGTCGGCCGCGGTGGTGCTGGCGGCCGACCAAGCCAGCAAGGCGTGGATTCTGAACGGTCTCGACCTGCCCAGCCTGGGCAGCGTGGTAATCCTGCCATTCCTCAACTTCACGATGGTATGGAACAAGGGTGTCACCTTCGGCCTGCTCGGCGGTCTTGGCGACGCTGCCGCCTGGGTGCTGGGCGGCGTCGCTGTTTTGGTGGTGGTGGCGCTGTTCTTCTGGCTGCGACGCGCCGAAAACCGGATGGTCGCCGTGGCCTTGGGCGCCATCGCCGGTGGTGCTGTCGGCAACGTTATCGACCGCGTCCGATTCGGCGCCGTGGTGGACTTCCTGCACGCCCACGCCTTCGGCGCCTCGTGGTATGTCTTCAATGTGGCAGATGCCGCCATCGTATGTGGCGTGGCGGCTTTGGTGCTGGACAGTCTCCGTCCGAAGCAGCCCGCCTAAGGAGGCGGCTGTCAGCGTGCTTGCTCAGCCTGCCGACCGGCGCTAGAAAACGCTGTATGGCCAAACTGTTCAGACTGCCGCCGCGCCTGCGATCCACAATCGTCCTGATCCCGCTGGCCCTGGCGCTTCCGGGGGCGCTCGCCGGATGCAGCGGGGACGAGTTGTCACGCAATATCGGTCTGACCCGCGACGTTCCAGATGAATTCACGGTCACCACCCGCGCGCCCTTGTCGATGCCGCCGGATTTCAGCATCCGCCCGCCCAGCCCCGGCGCCACCCGCCCACAGGAACGGTCTGCCAGCGCGTCGGCCGAGGCCGCGCTGAACCCGCAGGCTGCTTTGGCCGGCAACGTCGCGCAATCCGCCGGTGAGAAGGCGCTGGTCGGCGCCGCCGGCCCGGCCGCGCCGACGTCCATCCGCAGCGAAGTCAACAAGGAGGCGTCGCTGCAATCCAATGACCGCAGCCTGACCGATCGCCTGATGTTCTGGCGCGCCGCGCCGAAGCCTGGAATCGTGGTCGACCCGACGCGGGAAGCCAAGCGGCTGCGTGAGAACGCGGCACTCGGCCAGTCGGTCGAAGCAGGCGATACCGCGATCATCCAGCGCCAGCGCGGCGGCCTGTTCGACGGAATTTTCTGACGCCACTTTCTATGCAGCCATCGCCTTGCGGATGTGTCTGACCTTGCGCGAGGTGCGTCATGACGGTTGATCCCGACTTCCCTGACAAGAATGTCCTGTCCGAGGCCTGGGACGCCGTTATCGCCCAAGGCGCGCGCCCTGGTGGCCAAGACATCCGCGCGCTGTTCGCCGCCGACCCCGGCCGTGCCAGCCGCTACACTGCGGTGTTCGATGACCTGGCCGTCGATTTCTCCAAGACCTCCCTGAACGATGCAGCCCTCGAGGCGCTGCACGCGCTGTCCCGCGCGGCCGGCCTCAGCCTGTTCCGCGACCGTCTGTTCGAGGGCAATTTCGTCAACGTCACCGAGGGGCGGGCGGCGATGCACATGGCGCTACGCGGCGGACCGTATGCCGCGCTGTCGGCCGATATCGACGGCGGGCGTGAAGATGCTTCGGCCCTGGCCACTGCCGAGCTGGACCACATGCGCGAATTTGTGGGCCGCGTGCATGACGGCCTGATCCGCGGTGCCACCGGGGCGGCGTTCACCGACGTGCTGAATATCGGCATCGGTGGCTCCGATCTCGGCCCTCTGATGGCGACCGAGGCATTGACCCTGGCGCATGGCCCGAAGCTTCGCGCCCGCTTCCTGTCCAATGTCGACGGCCACGGCTTCGCCGCCGCCATTCGCGGGCTGGACCCGGCGCGCACACTGGTCCTGGTGGCGTCCAAAACCTTCACCACGCAGGAGACCGCCACCAACGCCGCCGCCGCCCGCGCCTGGCTGGCTGGCGCGCTAGGTGAGGCGGCGGTGGCCGATCATTTCGTGGCACTTTCCACCAACCTGGACGCCGTGGCGACATTCGGCATTCGGCCCGAACATGTGTTCGGCTTCCGCGACTGGGTGGGCGGACGGTTCTCGCTATGGTCCCCGGTTGGCCTGTCGATCGCTCTGGCTGCGGGATTTCCGGCCTTTCAGTCCATGCTCGACGGCGCCGCCACGATGGACGCGCATTTCCGCTCGGCGCCGTTCGCCACCAACCTGCCGGTGCTGCTGGCGCTGGCGGGCATCTGGCATGTCGATGTCTGCCAATACCGTGCCCTCTGCGTACTGGCGTATGACGACCGTCTCCGGCGCTTTCCGGCCTATCTCCAGCAACTCGAAATGGAGAGCAACGGCAAGTCCATCGGGCTCGACGGACACAGGGTCGAGCATCTCACATGCCCGGTGGTGTTTGGCGAAGCCGGCACCAACGCCCAGCACAGCTTCATGCAGCTAGTCCACCAGGGCACGTCGGTCATTCCCATCGATTTCATCCTTGCCGCGACCCCCGATCACGACCGGCCCGACGCCCATCGCATCCTCGCCGCCCACGTCTTCGCCCAGGCCGAGGCGCTGCTGCGCGGTCGTACCTTGGTGGAAGTACAGGCCGAAATGCGGTGCAAGGGAGCGTCCGAGGCCACCATCGCAGCCGTGGCGCCGCATCGGGTGTTCGACGGCAACCGTCCGAGCATCACCATTCTGTCGGGGAAGCTCGACGCCTTCGCGCTTGGCCGCCTCATCGCGCTGTATGAGCACAAGGTGGCCGTGCAGGGCTGCATCTGGGGCATCAACAGCTTCGACCAATGGGGCGTGGAACTCGGCAAGGCGCTGGCGGCAGGCTTGCTGCCCGACCTGCAGCCGCACGCGCCAGAAGGCGATCATGACATTTCCACCAACGCGCTGATCGCCCGCTTCAGGGCGTTGCGCGGCGAGGACTAGGGCCTTCATGAGCCGCATCCGCCTGCTGTCCGATGCGGTGGTCAACCGGATCGCGGCCGGCGAGGTCATCGAACGCCCCGCCGCCGCCGCCCGCGAACTGGTCGAAAACGCGTTGGATGCCGGCGCCACCCGCATCCGCGTCGCTATCGAAGGCGGCGGCATCGCCCGCATCGAGATCACCGATGACGGTGCCGGCATGACGGCGCCCGAACTCGCTCTGGCCGTGCAGCGCCACTGCACCTCCAAGCTCACCGACGACCAGTTGGTGCGCATCTCCACCTTGGGCTTTCGCGGCGAGGCGCTGCCCAGCATCGGCGCCGCCGCACGGCTGCACATCACCTCCCGCAGCCGGGAGGACGACAGCGCCAATGAGATCCGTGTCGAAGGCGGCGCCGTCAGCCAGGTGCAGCCTGCCGCTGGGCCGCCGGGCACCCGCGTCGATGTCCGCGACCTGTTCTTCGCCACCCCCGCACGCCGGAAATTCCTGAAATCCCCGCGCGCCGAGGCGGACGCCGTGGAAGCCGCCATCCGAAGGCTGGCCCTGGCTGCCCCGCACGTCGCGTTCCGCTTCGAGACCGACAACCGCGTGGCGTTCGACCTGCCACCCCAGCCGCGCGCCACACGAATTGCCGCTTTGTTGGGCCCGGACGCCACCATCGCCATCGACGCCACCCGCGGCGACCTGCGCATCGAAGGCTTCATCGCCCCGCCCAGCATCTCGCGCGCGTCGGCCACAGCCCAGGCGTTGGTCGTCAACGGCCGCCCGGTGGTAGACCCGGTGTTGCGCACCGCCGTGCGCGTCGCCTATCGCGACGTCATCGCCGCCGGTCGCTTCCCGGTGGTGGCGCTGTATCTCACCATCCCCCCCGAAGCGGTGGATGTGAACGTGCACCCTGCCAAGGCCGAACTGCGTTACGCCGACGCCGACGCGGTGCGCGCCCTGGTGATCGGCGCCGTCGGCCGCGCCTTGGCCCAGGGCGCGACCTTGGGGCCGCTGCCGCCGGGACTTATGCAGTTCCAAAGCCGCCCGCCGATGCGGCTCTCCCCGCAGATCCCGCGAAATTCGCCGTTCGCCACCTTTGGCGGTTTCAGCGAAGCTCCACTGCCGATCGCAGGCGCCCCCCAGGCGCGAACCATCACGCGCACCATTACGCCCGCGTCCGATGATCCAGCCCACCCGCTGGGTGCCGCCGTGGCGCAGGTGCTCGACACCTACATCATCGCCGTCACCAGCGACGGCAGCCTCGTTTTGGTTGACCAGCATGCCGCCCATGAACGCCTGACGCATGAGGCCATCCGCCACCAGATGCTGACAGGCGGTGTGCGCAGCCAGCCGATGCTGATCCCCGCCGTGGTGGACATGCCGGCCACCGATGCTGCGCGCCTGGCCTTTCACGCCGACAGCCTCGCCGATCTTGGCCTTGAAATCGAAGCCTTCGGCGCTGGCGCCATCCTGGTCCGCGCCATGCCGGCCGCACTCGGCACGCCTGACCCCGCGCCGTTGCTGCGCGACGTCGCCGACGAGCTTGCCGAGCAGGACGAGAGCACCGCACTCGACGCCAGGCTGGATGCCGTGATCGCGCGGCTTGCCTGCCATGGCAGCATTCGTGCCGGGCGGAAGCTGTGCGCGGCGGAGATGGACGCCATGCTGCGCCAGATGGAAACCACGCCACGCGCGGCTACCTGCAGCCACGGACGGCCCACCTTTCTGCGGCTCAGCCGGGCTGAAATCGAAAAGATGTTTGGCAGGCGGTAAGAATGCCTGAGGCTTTCCGGCGATGCTGACCTACGAAATCCGCCACGCCGTCACCATGGCCGCGCCATGCGCGCGCTCGGCCAGCTTCTCCCCCGGCAGCTTCAGCACTTCCTCGCGCCCGGTTTCGGCGATCACCAGGGCGCCCGAAGCGATCCATCCGGCGCGGCCCAGCGACGCCAGAGCCTTTGGCACAAGATCCTTGCCATAGGGCGGGTCGAGAAACACCAGCCCACACGCCACGCCCGGCTTTGGTCGCAGCGCATCGCCGGCGATCACGACAGCCCGATCGCCCGCCTTGCAGGCTGCCACATTGGCGCGCAAGGCTTCGAGGGCATGACGCTCCGTCTCGATGAAATGCGCACGCGCGGCGCCGCGTGACAGCGCCTCCAGCCCCAGCGCGCCGGTGCCGGCGAACGCGTCCAGCACCTCGGCATCGGCGATTGCCCGCCCCGCCCAGGGCGCATGCATCAACATGTCGAACAACGCCTGCCGCATGCGCTCCGCCGTGGGCCGCGTGCCCTCGCCGGGCGGTGCCGCCAGCACCCGTCCACGCCATTCTCCCGCGATGATGCGCACCTGCACTCCAGTTCGTTTGCCGCCCCCCACCATGCATGCTACCGGCGCAGCCATGAAGCCCACCCTGCGACCGCCGTGCTGAAACGCCTGTTGCGCCATCCCGCCGTGCTGCGCGTCCTGGCTGCCCTGCTCGGGCGCTATCTGGACTTTGCGCTGTCGACCACGCGCTGGACGGTGATCGGCCAGGAACATTTTTCTCCGTTCGAACACGGCGCTCCCGTTATCGCCGCCTTCTGGCACGAGCATCTGCCGCTGATGCCCGCTTTGTGGAACCGCGCGCGCGCCGCCACGCCTGGCCTGCGCCTGCATGTGCTGGTCAGCCGCCACAATGACGGCCGCTTCATCGGCGAGGTCATCGCGCGTTTCGGGTTGAACGTCGCGCATGGCTCTAGCGCGCGGGGCGGGCAAAACCGTGGCGGCATCAGCGGTGCGATGACGCTGCTGGCGGCGCTGGAGGCAGGCGATCAGGTGGTAATCACGCCGGACGGCCCGCGTGGCCCCCGCCGCGTCGCTGCCCCCGGCGTGGCGCAGCTCGCCGGCCTGTCCGGCTGCATCGTCCTGCCCTGCGCCGGGCAGACTTCACGCAAGCGCGTGCTCGGCAGTTGGGATCGCATGATCGTGCCGCTCCCCTGGGGGCGTGGGGTGCTGGTCTGTCAGGCGCCGATTGCGGTGGCGCGAGATGATGGGGATGCCATGCTGCCCGTGATCGAGGCCGCGCTCACGGCCGCCTCCGACGCGGCCCAGGCAGCCTGCCCATGATGCTGTCCCTCTATGCGGGCCTCACCACGCTCGCCGCCCCTTTGCTGCGTCTCCACCTGAAGCGCCGCGCTTCCAGAGGCCGTGAGATCGCCGAACGACTCAGCGAACGGCGCGGCATCGATCCGACGCCCCGCCCGACGGGCATCCTGGTCTGGCTGCACGCCGCCAGCGTCGGCGAGACGATATCGATCCTGCCGGTGATCGAAGCACTTCTGGCGCATGATGACGTGTCGGTGCTGGTCACCACCGGCACCGTCACGTCAGCCGACCTGCTCCAGACCCGCATGGTTCACGCACCCCGAGTTCTGCATCGCTTCGTGCCGCTCGACGTGCCGTCCTGGACCAAGCGTTTCGTGGCGCACTGGCGCCCTGACGTGGCCGGCTTCGTGGAAAGCGAGATCTGGCCCAACCTGCTCGCCGCCTGCGCCGCCTGCAACGTGCCATTGATGCTGATCAACGCCCGCATCTCACAGTCCAGCTTCGCGCAATGGAACCGCCTGCCCGCCACCGCGCGCCGCGTCTTCGCTCATTTTCACACCGTCCAGGCCCAAAGCGACGCCGACGCCCATCGCCTCGCCCGGCTGGGCGCCAGCCACGTCGAAAGCCCTGGCAACCTGAAGTTGGCAACCCCCGCTCTGCCGGTCGACGCCGCCGAACTGGCCCGCCTGCGCGCCTTGCTCGGCCCTCGCCCAATCTGGCTCGCCGCCTCTACCCATCCCGGCGAAGAGGCGATCATGCGCGATGTCTATCAGGCGCTCGCCCCCCGCCATCCCGGCCTGCTGACGATCATCGCGCCGCGCCACCCCGAGCGCGGCGCCGAGATTCAGGCCCAGCTTTCCGCCCCCGCATTCAGAACCACCCGTCGCGGCGCGTCGCAGGACCCGCCCGACGGTGGCATCTGGATCGCCGACACGCTGGGCGAACTTGGCCTGCTCTTCCGCCTGGCCCGCATCGTCTTCGTCGGCCGTAGCCTCGCCGTGGGCGGCGGCCAGAACCCGCTGGAACCGGCGCGGCTGGGCTGCGCCGTGGCCGTGGGCCCGCTCACCGCCAATTTCGCCGAGCCTGTGGCGCGATTGAAAGCGGCCGGTGCGCTGGCGGTGGTCGGCGATACCGCCGGCCTGTTCGGCTGGGTCGAGTCGATGCTGCAGGACCCGAAGGCGGCGGCCGATATAGGCTTAAAAGCCGCCGCCGCGTCGGTCGACATGGGCGGCCTGCCGGCGAGTGTGGCCGATCGCCTGCTCGTCCTGGCGCGCAATCCCGCATGAGGCCGCCCGGCTTCTGGCGCCACGGCCATAGCCCGCCTTTGGTGCTGCTGCCCTTCGCCGCGCTTTATGCCCATGCCACCGCACGCCGCGTGGCACAGCCGGGCTGGACGGCGCCGGTGCCGGTGATCTGCTGCGGCAATCCCGGCGCCGGCGGGTCTGGCAAAACCCCTGTCGCACTGGACCTGGCCACAAGGCTCCTGGCGCGCGGCAGAAGGCCAGCCTTCCTTACCCGCGGTCATGGCGGCTCGCTCTCGGGTCCAGGTCTGGTGGACCCATCCTGCCATGGTGCCGTGGATGTCGGCGACGAAGCGCTGCTGCTGGCAGACTTGGCGCCCGCCTATATAGGCACCAACCGCGCCGCCGGCGCCCGGCACGCCATAAGCGACGGCGCCGACGTGCTGGTGATGGATGACGGGCTGCAGAACCCCTCGCTTGCCAAGACCCTGTCGCTGATGGTGATCGACGGTGGCGCCGGCTTCGGCAACGGCCACGTGATCCCTGCCGGGCCATTGCGTGAGAAGGTGACCGAAGCTGCACATCGCTGCCAGGCTGCGGTGCTGATCGGGCCAGACGCCACTGGTGCGGCTTTACAGCTGCCCGCTGCCCTGAAGCTGCTCACCGCCACATTCGTGCCTGACGCCGCCGATCTCGCGTCGCTGCCCCGGCGCAGCGTCGCCTTCGCCGGCATCGGCCGCCCGGCAAAATTCTTCGAAACCCTCCGCGCGGCAGGCCATATACCGGTCGACACGCTGGAATTCGCCGATCACCACCCCTACACGACGGCTGACCTCACCGATCTGCACCGTCGTGCCAGCCGGCTCGATGCGAGGCTGGTGACCACCGCCAAGGATTTTAT
>JAYTHH010000085.1:0-6474 GCA_043732745.1 Rhodospirillales bacterium | reverse complement strand
CGCATTCCTCCGCTGGGCATCCATCCGTATCATGGTCCGAAAGCTATGCCAGGTCACACTATGATCCCGGATAGACTCTAAGTTTACGAGATAGTTGGCGCACTCCTGTTTTGAGAAAGCATCGAAAAGCGACCCGATGCTTTTCCAGGTTTCCTCGACAGATCTTGCGTCGACTTTTCGCAGCAGCGTTTTGAGTTTGAACCATAGGATCCAGTCCGCCGCCGTCACGCCTTCGGCAGGCCCGCCACCCAGGCGGCAAACGCGGCTTCGAAATCCGCCAGCGCCAGAACGGTGGGGTTATGGCGCCCATGGGTGTGGCGAAGAATCGCCTGGGTTTCGGACAGCATGAGTTCAAAAGCGTTGCCCACGAAAACGGCGTGGCGTTTGTTCACCAATGCTTCATGTATTTCGCTGATCCTGGGGCGGTAGTCCTGCACGTCAGTGCGCAGGAAATCGGCCAGCGCGTTTTCATTCGTGGTCATGGGGCAACCTCGGCAGAGTCAGGAAAAGCGGTGTTGATGTCGCCGCGGCTGAGGGTGGCATAGCGGATGACGAATGGATAACCGTCGGTGCCGGTGCAGAAGGCGGCCCCGCCCTGCGGTGGGGCGGAGGGGGCGATGAAGCCCCAGCTTCTGGGTTTTGGGTTACGCGGCTGGGCGGCGGCATAGCGGATGGAGGTTTCGATTTGGGCTTCGGTGCAGTGGCGTGGGTAGAAGCTGGAGAATTTCGTCATGCCGTTGGTGAATTGAACGGTGGCGTTGTAGAGGCCTCGGCCGCCGCGCATGGGTTGCGGGTCTCTGATGCCCGAGACGGCGGGCGTGGGGTGGATCAGCTCGGTGTGGTAGCCGTCTGGCTTGCCGTTGCGGACTTCGCCACAGAAGACATGCACCAGGTTGATCTGCGGTTTTGGGCCACGAAAGCGTGGGCCGGCGCAGTCGAACGCGAAGGCGGGGCTGGTCGATATGAGAAAGATGGGAGAGAGGAGGATCAGACCGAACAGAATGCGCATCATCGTCTCCTTGCGGCGACAGCGGCCAGGCCGGCGAGGGCCAGCACGACCACGGCGCCGATGATCGTTACAGCATGCACCGGCCAGATCGGCCAGAGACGATCAACGCCGAGCAGGACCATGCAAGCCACAACCGCATAGACGGCGATCGCACGACGCATGTTCAGGCGTGGGCAAGTACAGAGTCACAGATGCGGTCCACATCCTGGTCCGTGAGGTCGGGGTGCAGGGGGAGCGCCATGATGCGCGTTGCAATATCTTCGCTGACGGGCAAGGCGGCGCCGTCATGCGCGTGGGCGTAGGCAGGTTGCAGGTGCAAAGGGCGGGGGTAGTAGATGGCGCTCGGCACGCCGTCGGCTTTCAGGCCGGCCTGCATGCGGTCTCGGGCCACATCGTCTCGCAGCACGATGGCATAGATGGCCCAGGCGCTGGTCGAGTGGGGCACGCGGGCGGGGGTGATGACGGCGTTGCCGAGGCGGCCATCATACACGGCGGCGATGCGGGCGCGGACTTCGAGTTCTTCTTCGAAGACGGTGAGTTTGCTGAGCAGAACGGCGGCCTGCAGCGTGTCCAGCCGTCCGTTCATGCCGGTGCGCAGAACCTCGTAGCGCGTGGGACCTTCGCCGTGGGTGCGCAAGGAGCGATACAGCGCGGCGCGGTCGTCGGATTCGGTGAACAGCGCGCCGCCGTCGCCATAGGCGCCGAACGGTTTGGAGGGGAAGAAGCTGGTGGCGGTGCAGTCAGCCGACGCGCCGAGACGCTTTCCGTGATGCATGGCGCCGAACGCCTGGGCACAGTCATCAAGCGTGAAAAGCCGCTCGCGATGGGCGATTTCGGAGATCGCCGGCCAGTCCGCCGGTTGGCCGAACAGGTCCACGCCGATGATCGCGCGGGGGCGCAATTTGCCCTCGGCGCGGATGGCGGAAATGCGTTCTTGCAGGTGCTCGACATCGATCTGGAAGGTGTGCGGGTCGATGTCGACAAACACGGGCGTGGCGCCGAGAACCAGCGGCACCTCCGCGGTGGCGGTGTAGGTGAAGGCGGGCAAGAACACCGCGTCTCCGCGCCCGATTTCCTCGGCCATCATGGCGATCTGTAGGGCGTCGGTGCCGGACGAAACCGAAACGCAATGCTTGGCGCCGCAGAACGCCGCGAGTTTTTGTTCGAGTTCGACCACTTCCGGACCAAGAATAAACTGGCAATGTGCCAGCACGGCATCGATGCGTGGCTTCAGGTCGGCGGCGATGCGGGCCTGCTGGGCCTTGAGGTCGAGGAACGGAATGGGGCGAAGGCCAGTCTTGTCGGGGATCATGTCCAGGGTCCTGTCAGCCACGCGCCAAGCCGGCGCTGCCATCGGCGTTGTGATCGAATTCGGGCACCATGCGGCCAAGCATGGCAAGGGCCGCACCCTCCTGCCCGGCACGGCAGGCAGCGGCGATCTCGTCGATCGCGCGGCCCACAATGGCGGGGTCGGCGGTGCGCGGGGTGGCCATGAGAAGGCCGGGGAAATCGGTGGGCGTCGGCGGCTCACGGCCGTGAAACATCTCTTCGAACAATTTTTCGCCGGGGCGAAGGCCAGTAAAGGCCACCTCGATATCGATACCCGGCCGCAGCCCGGCAAGGCGGATCATCTGGATGGCAAGATCGACGATCTTCACCGGCTCGCCCATGTCGAGAACAAAGATGCCGCCGTCGCCGATATCACGGTCGCAACCCACCACGCTCGCCTGCAGCACAAGGCCCACGGCTTCGCGTACCGTCATGAAATAACGCTCCATGTCTGGATGCGTCACAGTCAACGGCCCACCGCGGGCAAGCTGGCGTTGGAACAGCGGCACAACAGAGCCGGTGCTACCCAGCACGTTGCCAAAGCGCACGGTGATGCAGCGCATGCCCGGCCGCTCCTGACCGAGATTGGCGCGCGCCTCGATGTCCAGCGACTGGCAATACATCTCCGCCAATCGCTTCGCCGCCCCCATCACGCTGGTGGGGTTCACCGCCTTGTCGGTCGAAATCAGCACCATCGCCTGCGCCCCAGACGCCCGCGCCGCGTCGGCCACGTTGCGGGTGCCATAGGCGTTGGTGAGCAACCCCTCGGTCGGATTGCCCTCCACCATCGGCACGTGCTTCAGGGCAGCGGCGTGGAACACGAGATCGGGGCGATACTCGTCCATGATGGCCTGGATCCGCGCGGCATCGCGGATGTCGGCGATCACAACCCGGCGATCCCCGGCCACCAACGCAAGTTCCTGCTCGATCTGCCACAGCGCGTATTCGCCATTGTCGAGCAAGATGAGCAATCGCGGTCCCAACGCCGCAACCTGGCGCGCCAATTCGGACCCAATGGTGCCGCCGGCGCCGGTGATCAGCACGCATTGCCCCGCCACCAGCCGCGCCATGCCCTCGCGGTCCAGCTTCCACTGCGCGCGGTTGAGCAGATCCTCGATCGCCACCGGCCGCAGATCGAGATGCGAGCCGCCGTCTTCGGTATCGAGCGCCGTGGGCCGCGGCGCCCGCGCCACACGCAACCCCTCGGTATCGGCCGCCTGCATCAGCCCCGCGAGCACCGGGCCAGGAATATCCGCCTCGGTCAGCACCAGCGACGTCGGTAGCCGATCCTCCGCCCGCAGCCCCGCCAAAATGTCCGCCGCCTCGTTCACCGCGCCCAGGATCGGCATGCCATGGATGCGCCGCCCGGTCTGCGCCTGCCCCAGCGACAGCAGGCCCACCACATGAAACGGCGGCGATCGCTCGGCGGCCAACGCCGTCAGAAACAAATCCGCTCCCTCCCCCGCGCCCACCAGAAGCACCGGCTGGGCGGAGGCATCGCTGGACTGCTCGCCCTGCATCATCCGATACGCCACGCGCGGCAGGGTCAGCAGCAACGCCAGCGACATCAGGTGCAACGCCGGATACGCCGGGCTGGGCGGCGCCACGCCAAACCCTGCCACCAGCCCGATCACATACAAAGCCGTCGCCGCCACGCTGGCCGCCGCCACGCCCACCAGGTCGGAAATCGTTGCAAACCGCCAGTATTGGGTGGACAAACGAAACGGCAGCCCGCCGATCAGCATTGCCACCACCGCCCAGGCGATTGGCCACGCCGGATGCAGCGGATCGCCATCCGGATTCATCAGCCAGCGCGACAACGGCACGGCCACAGCTGCCAGCACAGAGTCCAGGCCGACATTCAACGCGATTCGCAGGGCCGATCGATGGGTCGCCATGCGCAATGCTATAACCGCGCCCTCTCCCAGTGGCCAGACGCGCCCCAGGCCGCTATCAGAACCACATGACCCTCCTGGCTTTCCTGCGCCATCTTCTGTTCTGCCTCGGCCTCGCCGGCGTCTCCACCCTCGTGGTGCGCGCCACCATCGACGCGCGCATGATGGACCGCCCAAACGCCCGCAGCGCCCACACCCGACCCACTCCGAAAGGCGGAGGCATCGGCGTTGTGGTTGCGTTCATGCTGGGGATTGCCGTGCTCTATGGTTTCGCTGATTTCTCACGGATCGCCGAGCCCTACTTCCGTGGCGTCATTCTCGCCGCCTTTGCTATCGCCGTGGTGTCCTTCCTCGACGATCTCTGGGACTGGCCGTTCTCCGTCAAACTTGCCGCCCAGATCCTCGCCGCCGCCACCGCCATCGCCAGCGGCCTTTATGTCAGCGAGATCCGCGTCCCCTACTGGGGTCCGGTGGCGCTGGGCTGGCTCGGCCCGGTGGCCACCATGGTCTGGATCATCTTCGCCACCAACGCGATGAACTTCATGGACGGGCTGGATGGCCTCGCCGCCGGTGTCACGCTGGTCGCCTGCCTGTTCCTCGCTGCCATCGCCCAATCGCAGGCCGGCTGGTTCGTCTATTTCGCCTCACTCGCGCTGGCGGCGGGCCTCGCCGGCTTCATGCCGTTCAACTTCCCCCACGCCCGTATCTTCATGGGCGATGTCGGCAGCCAGTTCTGCGGCTTTGTACTCGCCATGCTCGGCGTGGCAGCAGCACGCTTCGGCAGCGTCGAGATGTCGCTGCTGCTCGTGCCCATGCTGCTCAACGGCATCCTGTTCGACGTCGCCTTCACCCTCGTCCGCCGCCTGTTCAACGGCGACCGCATCACCCAGGCTCATCGCAGCCATATCTACCAGCTCGCCCACCGCTCCGGCATGGACGCACGCTGGATAGCAGTCCTGCACTGGGGTTTCACGGCGCTCGGCGGACTGGTGGCCATGTTGTTCGTGGCCGCCCCAGGCGTGTTCAAGCCGGCGCTGCCGCTGTTGCTGCTGCTGCCGCAGATGATCTGGCTGGCCTATGTGCTGCTACGCTCGCGCCGCGCGGAAATTGGCGCCTGGTGACTTAAAGACGCCGCGATCGCCCCTTATGTTGAGCTTATCGTCCCAGGAGGCCCTCTAATGATCCGCAAGCTCGCTCTGATTTTCTGCCTCATGGCCCCAATGGGAGCCAACGCCCAGGACAAAAACCCGTCCTTCACGTTGCTGAACAAATCCACCCAGCCCATCCGCGAGTTGTTCGTCACCCCCGCCGGGGACGCCAACTGGGGCCAGAACCGTCTCACCGCCGGGCCCGTCGTCCCCGGTGCCAACTTCGCGGCTCGCCGCAAGATCGACGGCAACTGCGTGTTTGACCTCCGCGTCGTCTATGCTGACAGCACGCGTGAGGAGCGGCGTACGGTCAACACCTGCAACGCTGAGGACATCGCATTCTCGGGCGCCACCAAATCCGCCACCTCCGCTCCTTCGAAATCCTCGGAGGATGCAGGCTTCCGCCTTATCAACCACAACAAACAGGCGATCGCCGAACTCTACGCCAGCTCCAAAGGTGAGCCCCGCGGCGGCAACCTGCTCGAAAAGGGTGCGCTGCCCCCCAATGCCAGCATCGGCCTGAAACCCGCCGGCAAAGGCTGCAACTTCGAGCTCAACGTGGTCTTCGCCGACAAATCTTCCAAAACCCGCACCACCGACCTGTGCAAGGTCAAGGACATAACGGTTCCCTGAGATCTGGTGGTGCAGCCATTTTAAAATTCCCGCATGCTGAGAACGTTCGCACAGGAGTTCTGCATAGTCCGATCCGCGATGAGGTTTGCTCTATCGCACAACGCAAAACTTCTGATTTGTCCAAACATATCGTGTTGCAGGTCATGTTTCATTGACTGCAGCCCAATCTGGCAACGCAAGCCGTTTCAGCCCGACAATGAGGCTGCAACCAGAATATGGTGCGTCCACACGAGGGAAGGTGGCCACATGAAGGCTATTATTCTTTTTTCCCGCGGCTTGGTCGAGACGGTCGGCACAAGCGCAGGAACGATCCTCGTCAAGCCAATCTACTCCACCGCGGGGAAAATCATTCCGGCGCATCGGATGGTGCTCTAACACCCGGTTGCTGTGACAGAGCGTTTCGCCGTGTGTATGCTCCAAGGCAACAATAATCCGGGGAACATCCGCATGAGCGCCACGC
>JAYTHH010000084.1:0-6483 GCA_043732745.1 Rhodospirillales bacterium | reverse complement strand
GATCTGGGGAAATATGGCCACCGAATAGGGGCTGCGGGCATTCTCGTCACTTGCTCCGCCTTTGGCCCCGCTATTGATCGTCTGGCAGCGAGTGTGCCGGTGCCCGTGCTGAAACCCAACGAAGCTATGTTCCAGGCCGCTATCGAACAAGGTAGCCGCATCGGGATGCTTGCAACTTTTGGCCCGTCGGTTAGCACTATGGTCGATGAGTTCGACGAGTATGCGGCCGTTGCTGGCAAGCAGGCCAAGCTCACTACTGTCATTGTTGAAAACGCCATTGACTTGCTGCGCAAGGGCGACGCTGAGACACATAATCGTCTTGTAGCGGACCGCGCTCCAGACTTGGCGCATTGCGACGCGATAATGCTCGCGCATTTCTCCACATCGCGCGCGGCATCGGCGGTGCGAGCCAAAGTGGGAACCAAGGTGCTGACCGCACCACACGCGGCGGTCGATAGGATGCGCATGATGCTAGAGGCTTGATCTCTTGATAGATTGACAGCCGACACCGGCAGGCAGCGGTTATTCGGCGACTTCAGAGATGAGTTTTTTGTCTCCCGGGCGCAGACGCCAACCTGCCGGTCGAAAACTGTCACTCAGCACGACACTGCGGGTCTGGGCAGGAGCCGAAAACGTCAGCGCGGCGATCAGATGCAACACCGTGCCTGGTCCGTGCTGTCGCAACCCGAACCCGCCTCGATCCTGTCGTTGCCCCTCCCTGGAACGAGGAGATCACCAGCGACCAAGCTAAGCCTGCTTCGCCACCGTACGATCGAAGACATGACGGTCCGCAGTATGTCGCCGGAAACACGACGATGCCATCGCCAATGGGTTGCCCGATCTGCGCGTTTGTCGGCCACTCGTTTGATCAGTGGGACTTCTGTGACGTTTGTGTAGGTGCGCATTCCTCTGCCAAAGCCAGCGGGACTGCAACGTTGGCGGACGGAGCCTTGCGGGCGCAAAGCTGTGCGATGGCGCCCAGCGCAGCCAGCCCGGTCAGGCCGGAGACCAGCACGCCGCCGCGGGCGCCGAACTGTTCGGAGAGCACGCCCATCAATATCTGGCCCAGCGGCGCCACCCCGATACACACGGTGATCAGCCCCATCTGGCGGGAGCGAAGCGCTGCCGGAACCTCGGTAAGGATCAAGCTGGTCTGCATGTTGCCGAACAGAGCCAAGCCCAGCCCACCGACCACCAACACGAGGCACGCAGCGACGTAGTCCGGCATCAGCGACATCACCGCCAGCGAAGCCATGAACAGAGTGGAGCCGCCGATCAGCAGCGGCAGCGGTCGTGTTGGCATTGCGCGCCCGGCGAGCAGTAGGCCGCCGATGGTGGCGCCCAGGGGCTCGCCGGCCGCCAGCAGGCCGGTCATGGCTTCGGACATGCCGAAGCCGAGCCGCGCCAGCGGCGCGATGATGGCGGTGTAGGAAAAGGCGAAGAGGTTCATAGCCGCTGTGACGCCCAGCAGGCCGAGGACCGTACCGTGGCTAGCGGCGTAGCGAAATCCGTCCGCCAGCTCCTGCGGAATGCGCGAGAGTACGAGTGGGCGAGTCGTTTGCGTATGGCGGACTCCCTGCACGAGGGCCAGGCCAATGAGGGAGGTGGCGGCGGATAGGCCGTAGGCGCCCGGGAGCCCGGCGTAGGCGAAGGTTAGGCTACCGAGCAAGGGGCCGAGAATTCGGGCGAGCGAATTGGTCAGGCTATCAAGGGTGATGACCCGGGAAACGGAGGCGGGCCCAGCGCACTCGCCGATCATGCGGCGGCGGGCCGCAAGCTCAGTGGACCAGACGCTGCCGCTGATGAAGGCGGCGACGGCCAGGTGCCAGGGGCGGACAAACCCGGCCAGGCCCAGGAGTGCGATGGTGCTGGCAACGGCGGTGCTGATGAGCATCCCTGCCACGAGGACACGGCGCCGGTCGACGGAGTCGCACACAACGCCAATGGTGGCACCCAAAAGCAACATCGGTAGGCTGCGGGCGGCGAGAACGATGGCGACGTCGAAGCCAGAGCCCGTGGCGCGGAACACAAAAAGGCCAGCGGCGAGCATTTCGACCCAGCGGGTGGCGTTGACCAAGCCCCCGAGCACCCAAAGCCGACGAAAATTGCCGGATGCGAAGATGCTGGCGATTGCGCCATGCCGACTTGTTGAAGAGTCCATCCAGCCGCGAGGGTGCACTTCTGGCGGGTGCCGCGCAAGCCTTGGACAGGCTCGGCCCGATACTCCTGCTCCTCGTCGTTGGACTGAGGCGGCGGGGAGAACGGGTCAGGTCTCCCGCATTCTGCGGCGGTCGACGCATCGGTCCGCGACGGGCGTGGAAACTCGTTGGGAGCCCGCCTACCTTCACATCCCACCAACCAAATGCGCAGGGCTCTGTCGTGGCGCATCCTCAACATCTCTGGTCGATCGGCGGCTATCGGGGTTCCGCGGGTTTCGGCGTCTATGGCCATCGAAGCCAAGCATGCCGCCGATGCGGCGATCGTGGCGCAATGGCGCCGTCGCGCCGGCGACCGGCTTCTGATCGGACGCGAGCCTTTGGCACGACCGTTCAAAACATCCAGCATGGCCGAAGCTATTCAAGAAATTACGCTGTGGACCGGCGGATGCTTACAAGTAGTGATTATTCACCCAGTTGATCTGGCAAGATGAGACCTGGAACCCCGTCCACCCCTGCTTGAGCCCGATGCACCATCGGCTTGAGCATGACCGACGAGACAAATTATGGGATGTTATAGTGCGTTGCTGGATCTCGGCGAGCGAAAAGGGGATTTCGTGACGGCCAATCGCCCATCTGTCCTTCAACGCTCGGCGCGCTTTCTGCTGTTCGACGACGGCGGTGCACGGCATGAACATCCGCATCCTCGAGTAGGCTGGCCGCAGCAATGGGCGGAGGAAGCCAACGCCATCGGTGAGCGCTCCCATGGTGAAAGAGCAAAGGGCTACCGGAACTGCCTATTTGTTCGGCCCCTTCCGGCTCATGCCGATGGAGCGTCGACTTGAGCGCGATGGTCAGCCTGTCACACTTGGAAGCCGCGCACTCGACATCCTGATTGCGCTTGCAGAAAAGCCCGTCAAAATTCTCGAGAAAAATGAACTGCTTCGTCAGGCTTGGCTGGATCTAACCGTGGATGAGAGCAATCTCCGGTTTCACATCGCCGGGTTGCGCAAGGCACTGGGCGACGGCACGGGCAACCAACGGTATATCGTCAATGTTCCCGGACGAGGCCACTGCCTTGCCGCCATAACGCACAGCATTGCCGCGGACCCTTCTCGAGAAGCGGAAGCCCATCGCCAACCGACGGGGCTTCCTCCCGTCCTTGATCGCATGGTCGAACGAGACGATGCCGTAGCGGATATCGTCCAGGCACTAGGGAACCACCGTTTTGTAACGATCCTGGGCGCAGGCGGTATGGGCAAGACGACCATCGCGGTGGCGGTCACGCACCAGCTATTGGACGAATATAAGAACAATATCCGCTTCGTCGACCTGGGGGTCCACACCGATCCCTCGCTTGTCGCCAGCACGCTGGCCACCGCGCTGGGAATCGCGTCGCAATCGACCGACCCCACGCCTGAAATCATCGACTACCTGCGGGACCAGCGAAAGCTCATCGTCTTCGACGGGTGCGAACATGTCGTGGAACCGGTCGCGGTGCTGGCCGAGAAGATCTATCTGCAGGCGCCGCAGGTGCGGATTTTGACCACAAGCCGGGAGCGGCTGCGGGTCGAGGGCGAACAGACCATCCCACTGCACGAACTTGCGCATCCCCTGTCGGACGAGGTCCTGACCCTGAACGAGGTGATGCGGTTTCCAGCCATCCGGATGCTGGCCGAACGCGCTCGCGCGGCCGGGCATGTCGGGATGATAGGCGACGCAGATGCCCCGGTCATGGTCAACATCTGCGAGGCTCTGGACGGCGTTCCACTTGCCATCGAGTTGGCCGCTGGCCGCATTGCCGAATATGGCTGGGAGGAGACAGCCCGCCTTATTGAAGGACGGTTGAGGCCGATCTGGCAAAGGCGGCGCACAGCTCCGGCGCGCCACCAGACGCTGCATTCGGCAATCGAATGGAGCTATGATCTGCTTCCCTCCATCGAGCGGAACATCTTCGAGCAACTTTCCATATTTGCCGGGCCTTTTGATCTTCAGGACGCCGTTTCCATTGCAGCGGAAGGCGGCCTGACGGCGATAGGGATTGCCGGCGTGGTGCAGTCCCTCGTTGAAAAATCGCTTGTCGCTGTCCGCGATGGCGGCGGATCGAAATCCACAGACCAACGGGCATTGGCGACGGCCTCGATCAGGATCGGCGCCCGCGTGCCCACTGCGCGTCGCCGGGCTCGACGTTTGCGCACCGCCAGGCCCTCCTCGCGATAAAGGCGATAGATCCGGTTGATACCTGAGGATTCGCCATCCCGGCGCAGCAGGATGAACAGTCGCCGATATCCGTTGCAGACGTACGAGATACTGTTCGATCCCCACATCCACGCCTTTCGCGTCCTGGGCGGCGTGCCGCAGCGGGGCATCTACGACAACATGAAGACCGCCGTGGACCGCGTGGGCGTCGGCAAGGCGCGTCAGGTCAATGCTCGCTTCTCGGCAATGGCCAGCCACTATCTGTTCGATGCTGAGTTTTGTAACCCGGCCGCGGGCTGGGAGAAGGGCCAGGTTGAGAAGAACGTGCAGGATGCCCGGCACCGGCTCTGGCTGCCGATACCGTCCCTTCCCAGCCTGGCGGTCCTCAACGATTGGCTTAAGGAGCGTTGCATCGCCCTGTGGCGTGAGACCCCACACGGTGTTCTGCCTGGCAGCATTGCCGAGGTCTGGGAGGAAGAACGCGGCAGCCTGATGCAGCCACCTCGGCCCTTCGACGGCTTCGTCGAACACACCAAGCGCGTCTCGCCGACCTGCCTGATCCATCTTGAGCGCAACCGCTACAGCGTCCCGGCCTCATTTGCCAACCGCCCGGTCAGCGTGCGCGTCTACCCGGAACGGATCGTAGTGGCCGCCGACGGGCGGATCCTGTGCGAACATCCAAGGATCATCGAGCGATCCCACCATCTGCCGGGACGCACCGTCTACGATTGGCACCACTATCTGGCGGTGATCCAGCGCAAACCCGGCGCCCTGCGCAACGGGGCCCCCTTCGCCGAAATGCCTGAGGCGTTCCGGCACCTGCAATCGCAGCTACTCAAGCGCCCAGGCGGCGATCGCGAGATGGTCGAAATTCTCGCCCTCGTGCTACACCACGAGGAACAGGCGGTCCTCGCGGCCGTCGAACTGGCACTCGAAGGAGGCGTTGCCAGCAAGACGCACATCCTCAACGTGCTGCACCGCCTGATCGACGGCAAGCCGACGACAACCGACCCGGTTACCGCGCCGCAGGCCCTGGCCTTGAGCCGTGAGCCCCGCGCTGATGTCGAGCGCTACGACGCTCTACGTGCGGCCAAGGAGGTGCGCCATGCGTCATGACCCGGCCAGTGCTGCCATCGTGATCATGCTGCGCGGCCTGAAGATGTATGGCATGGCCCAGGCAGTCGGCGAGTTGATGGAACAAGGAGCACCGGCCTTCGACGCCGCCGTGCCTATCCTCTCACAGCTGCTGAAGGCCGAGACCGCTGAGCGCAAGGTGCGTTCGATCTCTTATCAGATCAAGGCCGCCCGCTTCCCAGCCTACAAGGATCTGGCTGGAATTGACTTCGGCTCAAGCGAGATCGATGAAGTTCTTGTCCACCAGCTGCACCGCGGCGACTTCATCGAGAGCACCGACAACGTCGTGCTGATCGGTGGACCAGGGACCCACATCGCCACGGCCATCGGTGTGCAAGCTGTCGAGCATCACCGCAAGAAGGTGCGCTTTTACTCTACCGTCGATCTCGTCAACGCGCTGGAGCAGGAGAAGGCACTGGGTAGATCTGGCCAGATTGCTGAACGGCTGGTCCGTACCGATCTTGTGATCCTCGACGAGCTTGGATACCTCCCGTTCAGTGCATCCGGCGGCGCGTTGCTCTTCCATCTGCTGAGTAAGCTTTACGAACGCACCAGCGTTGTCATCACCACCAATCTCAGCTTCTCGGTATGGGCCGGTGTCTTCGGCGACGCCAAAATGACAACCGCACTGCTCGACCGGCTGACGCACCACTGCCACATCCTGGAGACCGGGAACGATAGCTTCTGCTTCAAGGTCAGCGCCGCCACGACCAAACCCGAAAGGGCAAAACCATGACTTGACCAAACATCTCACCACAGGGGGTAATACCAAGTCTTTGAGGGGCTGACTCACCGGGGGGTTCTCGAAACCTCTTGGATCTGATTCAACATGGCAAACGAGTGGAGTTCGCCATGCCTATCCCCTTGCGGCTAGATTTCGACGCCCCCCGGAACGTGTCAACGACAATGAGACAGCCGGTTTGATAGTTTAGGCTCGCATAGCAAGCGTTTTGGTCGGCGGATTGATCCAAACTGCTGTGGGTTTTTGCGGTGG
>JAYTHH010000083.1:0-6489 GCA_043732745.1 Rhodospirillales bacterium | reverse complement strand
GCCAGCGGCAGAGATTGCCAAGCGAGCCGATATAGTTACCGTGATTGTGCATCTGTGGCGGCGTGGGCAGCGTGAGGGCGCGCGTCTCTGTGAGCAGCAGGAACCGATCCTCGCCGGCCTGTGTGGACAGAGGCGGGCTATCATTCCGCCAATCCGGCAGCAACTCGTCGAGCGCACGCGGTTCGATCACCGCGCCGGATAGAATATGGGCACCTACTTCGGCACCCTTTTCCACCACGCAGACCGCGGCTTCCGGCGAGAGCTGTTTGATGCGAATCGCGGCCGCGAGCCCGGACGGCCCTGCCCCCACAATCACGACATCGAATTCCATCTGTTCGCGATCGGTCGACATGCCTGTCCTCTCTCTTGCACCCCATGTGGGGCGTCCGCCGGGAAAATAAGAGGTCTGCCGCGGTTGCGCAAAATCGGGGTGCGCGGGACGATAGGGCATGGACAGTTTGGCGGCCTTACGGCTGCAGATCGAATGGGGTGCTGACGAGGCGCTGGACGAAGCTCCGGTGGACCGGATGGCTGTGCGTGCGTATGCGCCGAAACAGCCAGACCTGCTGCCGTCGCTGGATCGGCTGGTCGCACCGCCGGCGCCGGCGCGGCCTGCGGTGATCGCGCCAGCCAAACGTGCGCAGGAAGCTGCGACGGCGGCGCAGACGCGGGCCGAGTTGCGCGCGGCGTTGGAGGCGTTCGAGGGATGCGGGCTGTCGGCCACCGCCACCAGCCTGGTGTTCGACGATGGCAACGCAGAGTCCGGGCTCATGCTGATCGGCGAAGGGCCGGGGGCGGAGGAAGACCGCGCCGGGCGTCCGTTCGTGGGTGCATCAGGACAGTTGCTGGACCGTATGCTTGCGAGTGTGGGGTTGGACCGCACGAAGCTGCTGATCACGAACCTCATTCCGTGGCGGCCGCCGGGCAACCGCAACCCCACAGATGCCGAGGTGTTGATCTGCATGCCCTTCCTGTTGCGGCACATCGCATTGGTAAAACCGCGGTATCTGGTGCTGCTGGGGGCGATCTCCACGCAGTCCGTGCTAGGCACCAAAGGTGGCATCGCACGGCAGCGTGGTCGGTGGGTGGAAGCCAGGATTCCCGGGCTGGACGCGGGTTTACCGACGTTGCCGATGTTGCATCCAGCCTATCTGCTGCGCAACCCGGGTGCAAAAGCGCAAGCCTGGGCGGATATGCTCAGCCTGCGCCGAAAGCTCGACTCGAACGCAAAATAACATTTTTGTGAACGGTCGCTAGAGCCTTGTCAGCGCGTGGGAATTCGGGGGTGGATACATTCCTGAGACCAGTCTCACCACTTAGGGTTGCGGCCGACAGCCTGGGCGTGTAGTGCCCACCGCATGCTAGGGATCGGATCTGCGTTCTCGAGCCTTCCAGCGGCGCGAGCATTCCTTGCCGGCGCCGCGATTCTGGCCAGTGCCACAATCACGAAGGGGAACGCTCAGACACAGGCGATCGATGATACGGCCTTCGCGGTTCCGCGAGTGGATCCTCGTGGATTATTTGGGATTGCGTTGCCGCAGCCGCTTTCGCCCAGCGAGGCTGCGCGCATCAAACGTATTTTCGCACTGCAGGGCCGTGGCGATCTGCAGGCGGCCATGGTGCAGACCGCCGATATTGACATAGGAACCCAGGTTGGGCGGGAAATGCTCGGGCATATTCTGGCGGACCGCTACCTCGGCCCCACGACGCGCCCCACGGCAGCGGTGCTGCAGGACTGGCTGACCCAATGGTCGGGCCTACCGGATGCGCGCGCCGTTCACAGCCTACTGCTGGCGCGTCTGCCGAAAGGCTTCACACCTCCGCCTGCCCCGGACCGACCCCGGCTCACCCTCGTCTCCGCGCCCGACGGGCAGACGCCGGTTCCCGAGGAGAGTGAGCCGGAGACCTTTATCCTCGCCCGTAATCCGGCCCTGGATCGATCGGTGCGGGACGCTGCACGCATGCGTGGTGCTGTGGCGGTGGAAAAACTGCTGGCGAGCGCTGCGAAATTGCCGCCCGCCTATGATTCGCAGCTGCGCGGCGAGGCGGCGCAGATCCTGTTCACGCTCAATCGTGACGCGGAAGCCTATGGCGTCGTCAAGGCGGGCATGCAGCCCTGCGGGGCTTTCAGTTGCGAGCAGGCCGCCCTTGCAGGCCAGATGGCGGGCCTTGCGGCTTGGCGCATGGGGCGGGCGGATCTGGCGCGGCCGATGTTCGAAGCCGCCTGGAAGTCTTCCTTGACGACGGCATCGTTGCGCAGCGCCTCTGCGTTCTGGGCGGCGAGGGCACAATTACGTACCGGCCATGCCGCGGGATACCGGCCCTGGATGACGCGTGCCAGCGCCGAGCCGCGCACGTTCTATGGGCTTTTGGCCCGCCGCACTCTCGGGCTGGGCTTCGGCTTCGCACCCAACGGTCAAGACGCGCGGGAGCTGCTCACCGAAGCGGATATCGAGGCGGTGGCCGCCACCCCCGAGGGGCTGCGAGCCTTTGCCCTGCTGCAGGTAGGCCAAATCAACCGCGCCGAGGCGGAACTGCGCCAGCTATGGCCCAGCGCCGATCTTCGGCCCGAACTCGGCCGCGCAATTTTGCTGGTGGCGCAGAAGGCCGGCTTGGTGCAGCTCGCAGCCCAGCTCGCCGACATCGTGCAGGCCCGCGATGGTCGCCCACGTGATGCCACTCGCTTTGCCGTGCCGCGCCTTTCGCCGGATGGCGGATTTCGGATCGATCCTGCGATGGTCTATGGAATCACCAAGACAGAATCAAATTTCAACAGCGGCCTGGTGTCATCCGCAGGGGCCACCGGGCTGATGCAGATCATGCCGGATACGGCCAGCTTCCTCACTGGAAAACCGTCAGACCCACCTTCTGGAAGCCTGCGCGACCCCGGCGCCAATTTGGCTCTCGGCCAGCGTTATATCGCCTATCTTGCTCAGCATGAGGTCGTCGGAGGCAATCTGCTGCGACTGTTGGCAAGCTATAATAGCGGGCCAGGCAGCTTCGGGCGCTGGGGCCCTAGCATCCAGGACCAGGGCGATCCGCTGCTGTTCATCGAGGCAATCCCGATCGATGAGACCCGCGCCTTCGTGCCGCGCGTGCTGACCTACACGTGGATCTATGCGGCGCGCATGCATCTGCCGACGCCCAGCCTGGACGAACTCGCCGCCGGCGTATCGCCGCGCTATTATGCACTGGCAAATCTGCAGGATCCGCCGCCACGTTTGCATTGAGGGATCGCCGAGTGATCTGCATCGTTCAGGGAACAACTCATGGCCCGGCTTGACGAGACCCGCCCCTTCATCGCCTGCAACATCGCCGTGCTGACGGTGTCGGACACGCGCACAACAGCCAACGACACGTCCGGCGACACGCTCGCAGCCCGCGTGAGTGCGGCCGGCCATGTGGTCGCAGCGCGTGCAATCGAACGCGACGATGCCAATCTGATCACGGTTCTTCTGAAACAATGGGTTGCCGATCCATCGATCGACGTGATTATCACGACAGGTGGAACCGGGATCACCGGACGCGATGTGACACCGGAGGCGTTTTCGCGGGTGCTTGAGAAAAGCATAGATGGCTTCGGCGAACTTTTCCGCATGCTGAGCTATCAGAAGATCGGTACATCAACGATACAATCACGCGCAATCGGCGGTGTTGCGGGTGGAACCTACATGTTTGCACTTCCTGGTAGCACGGGGGCGGTGAAGGATGCCTGGGACGACATTCTCGTCTGGCAGCTCGACAACCGTCATCGTCCCTGCAACCTGGTCGAGCTGATGCCTCGGCTGCAGGAGCATCTGGTGGCGAAAGCGTAACTCTGCTGCTGCAGACTAATTCTTTGTAATCTTCCTGACGCTGCCAGGAGGTTCGCAAAGAGGCTTTATCACTCCAGCGTTTTTTGAAGATAGTGATCCGGGAATGCGCGCTTACTTGAGAAGCCGTTGCGCGACGCCCTAAAGTTATATTGCGCGGGATGGCTGAGCACGATGCGGCGGGGATTCACGTCGGGATTGTCGAAGCTGTGCGCAAAATCCCTGTAGGTGTGCACCTTCATCCTCGATCCCATCTGCGGTCTTGCGTAAAAGGCAGCACAGGCTGCGGCCGGGTCTGTTCAGTTACCAGCATCGCCGTTCAAACCCAGCGGCGGCGTCGTGCCAATGAACTCGGGCTGCTGGAAGGGAGCCTCCGCCGCGAACACGGAAGGCGCGAGGCCCATGGCGGCTGCGAAAAACAACGAACGCGAGCGCACTCTTTTACGTTCTCTTTCTGTTCTTGACGCCATTAACCATTTGGGTATGATGCCATAGGAACAAACAGGGATCAACGTCATGCGCGCGCAAGAGTACGGCCGCACGTATCGGGACTTCGACCTGGCGCGCGAGATCGATCCGGATGAAATCGACGCACTCGAGCGCGCCGGGCAGCCCGAGCCGGGCTATGGGGCTAAGTCATCAAAGAAGACTGGTCTCGGCATTCCCCCGATTCCGCCGCATGCGCTGAAGATGCCGGCTCAGCGCGGCCGCGGGGCCACCATCAATCCCGGTTCGCGTTTCGACAAGCAGGAAGCCAGCGTCTTCGACGATGGCTGGGACACGCTGACTGCCGATTTCGCCGAACTGCCGCCGTTGCGCACCACGCTGACGCGAGATTCCAGCCGCAGCGTAATCAGTTGGAATCAGAGTCCCGATCTCGGCTTCGATCGTGCGGTGAACCCATATCGCGGCTGCGAGCATGGCTGCGTGTATTGCTATGCCCGCCCGTCGCACGCCTATCTCGGCTATTCGCCGGGGCTCGATTTCGAAACCAAGCTGCTGTTCAAGCCGGATGTAGCCGCCCTTCTGGAGAAGGAACTCCGCAAGTCTGGCTATATGGCACGGCCGCTGGCGCTCGGCTCCAACACCGATCCGTATCAGCCGATCGAACGCACTTTGAAGCTCACGCGGGAGGTGTTGGAAGTGATGGACCGCTTCAGCCATCCCGTTACCATTGTCACGAAATCCGCTGGCGTACTCCGGGATATCGACATTCTGCAGGAGCTTGCCACCCGCAATCTGGTGCGCGTCTATCTGTCGGTCACGACGCTCGATGCCACGCTGGCGCGGCGGATGGAGCCGCGGGCGGCGACACCGATGCGGCGGCTGCAGGCGATCACCGAATTGTCGCGCGCCGGCATTCCGACCGGCGTGTTGGCGGCGCCGATGATCCCGGCACTGAACGACGCCGAGATGGAGCGAATCCTGGAAGCGGCCTCGCGCGCCGGGGCGAAGCAGGCCGGCTACGTGCTGCTTCGGCTGCCCCATGAGTTGAAGCAGATCTTCGAGGACTGGCTGCACACCCACTACCCCGACCGCGCCAACCATGTGCTGGAACTGGTGCGCGAGACCCGCGCCGGTGGGCTGAACGACAGCCGGTTCGGCAAGCGTTTCACTGGCACCGGCGTGTATGCCGATCTGCTGGCACGCCGGTTCAGCCTGGCCGCCAGGCAGTATGGCCTAGAAGAACGTCAGGATCTCGATTGCAGCCAGTTCCGGGCGCCCGCCGGGCTACCGAGGCTTGCAGAAAACCAGATGTCGTTGTTCTAAAGGTCGCAGCCCTTGCCCGGTAGCCGTTCCGGGGGGAATGTCATGCAAACTTCGCTTGCCCCTGCTTGGAAGCCGGGGCGTCAGTCATTGCGTGACCAACAAGGGAACCACCACCATGAACGCGCTGCGCCGCATGCTTCTCAGCACTGTCCTCGTCGCCACCCTTGCGATGCCGTCATTCGCTGCCGAGCCCTATGTCACCGGCAAGATGCTGGATCTGACGGTGCTGGTGCCGCCGCCGCCGGCCAAGGGCTCCGATGCCGATAAGATCGACATGACCGCGGTGCTAACGGCACAGGCCAACGCCAGCGACGCCCGCAAGGCACAGGCGCTCGCTGATTCCGACGAGACGGTGTTCGTGATGTTCACCTCGGTGGTGGGCGACAAGTTCGTTGCCGCCAACATGCCCAAAACAGCGAAGCTGTTCGAGCGGATCGGCGATAGCGAGGACGACACGCTCGACGCCGCCAAGCCATTCTTCGGCCGCGTGCGCCCCTGGCTTGCGAACCCTGAGGTCAAGGCCATCGCCAAGCCGACCAAAAGCGGCTCCTACCCTTCGGGCCACGTCACAAGGGTAGCGATCAACGCCATTATGGTGGCTGTTATGGTGCCGGAGAAGAGAGAGGCGATCTGGGCGCGTGCGAATGATTACGCCGAGAGCCGCATCATCGGTGGCATGCACTACCCGACCGACGTGCTGGCCGGGTGGCGCACCGGCACCGCGATGGCCACGGTCATGCTTCAGGACCCTGCCTTCAAGGCCGACTTCGAAGTCGCCAAGGCCGAAGTTCGCGCGGCTCTGGGCATATAATACCAATCCCGGAAGAGTCTGACTCTCTGGGGATTCCCATCTTGCTTGAACTCTGATTCGATACCGCCGGGTTGCGATTCGCAGGCAGGAGTGGGG
>JAYTHH010000082.1:0-6500 GCA_043732745.1 Rhodospirillales bacterium | reverse complement strand
GCCTTTGCATTTGCCACTTCGTTTTCCAGCCGCCCGGGGTCCATGAGACCGAAAAAATGCCACCATCCCGAGGCCGCCTCCGCTGGCATTGCGGCTTCGGATGCACACACAGGGAGTGGCACTGGCGCCGCTGATAGGGCATGTGCTGCCTGAGCCGACAACCCAACTTCGTGGAGGTGGGTGATCAGAGCCTTCGAGTCAAGCGTCTGCGCCACAGCACTCCAATGCAACATGGCGGAACGAAGCGTTGCGAGCGCGTCTGGCAGGTCCAATCCGCCGAACGCCTCCTCGATATCGGGGATCAGCGAGGGGTGGCGCAACAGGATGGCGACAAGGGTGCGGGCGCGTTCGGAGGTGGCTGTATCGGCGCCGGGGATGGGGCGGGTGAAGGCGGGCGGTGGCTTGATCGGGGAGCCGAAGCGGTCGCGGCCCCCCCGCGTTGTGAAGGCCTGGGGGGTGAAGGCGCGGGCGGTTCTTTGGCGGCTGGCGAAGAACTGGTCGAGCAGGGCGCTGCGCATTTCGCTGGCCAGCGCCTTGTCGGCGACACGCGCGGCGGCGGCTTCGAGGCGGGTGCGCAGGCCGGCGCGGCCTTCCGGGGTGTTGGCCACGCCTTCCTGCATCAATCCGAACAACGCGCTCGAGATGGGGGCGGCGAGGTCGAGATATTCCTGGAATTTCGCGGGGCCGAACTTGCGCACCAACGTGTCGGGATCTTCGCCGGCCGGCAGCCGGACCAGGCGCAGGCTGCGCTCGGGGGTGAGTGCCGGGAGGGCAATGTCGGCCACGCGTAGCGCCGCGCGCTGGCCGGCGGCGTCACCGTCAAAGGACAGGATGGGGACCGGGGAGAGTTTCCACAGCTCGGTTAATTGTTCGTCGGTGAGCGCGGTGCCGAGTGGGGCGAGGGCGCCGGGGAAGCCTGCCTGGTGCAGGGCGATCACATCCATATAGCCTTCGACGGCGACGATGGCGGCGCCCTTGCGGGCGGCTTCGCGGGCGAGATCGAGGCCGTAGAGGGTGCGGCGCTTGGAGAACAGGGGGGTTTCGGGGCCATTCACGTATTTTGGCTGGCCATCGCCAAGGATTCGGCCGCCGAAGCTGATGACGCGGCCGCGCCGGTCGCGGATGGGAAACATCACGCGGTTGAAGAACAGGTCGTAGGGGGCGCGGCCGTCATCGCTTTCGCGCATCAGGCCGGCTTCGACAAGCATGGGCACGTCGATGTTGGAGTTGGCCAAAGCGGGGGCCAGGCCACCCCTGCCCTCGCCCGACCAGCCGAGGCCGAAGTGGGCAATGGTATCGTCAGTGAGGCCGCGGCCGCGGAGGTAATCGAGCGCTCGCGCGCCTTCGGAGGCGTGGAGGCGGCGCTGGTAGAGGGCACCAGCGGCTTCCAGCACGGCGTGCAGGTCGAGTTTGCGCTGTTCGACCTCGGCGGCTTCCTGGGTGGGTTTTGGAACGTCCAGCCCGGCTTCGGCCGCCAGCATGCCCACTGCTTCGAGGAACTGCATGCCTTGGGATTTCATGACGAAGCCCACAGCGTCGCCATGTACGCCGCAGCCGAAGCAGTGGTAGCCGTCCTCATAGACATAGAAGGACGGGGATTTCTCGTTGTGGAAGGGGCAGCAGCCTTTCCAGTGGCGTCCGGAGCGAGCGAGTTTCACCCGGCGGCCGATGATGGCGGCCAGGGGGGTGCGGGCGCGAAGCTCGTCGAGGAAGCCGTCGGGCAGGCGCATCAGCCGCCCCGCTGCTTTTTCACGCCAGGCGTTTTTTCACGATTGGATTGACCTTGGACATGTCGAGCGAGGCGGCGTGTTTCGCCTTCAGGATGGCCATGACCTTGCCCATGTCCTTGATCGAGGTGGCGCCGGTCTCGGCGATGGCCGCGGCAACGGCGGCTTCGGTGGCGGCGTCGTCCATCTGGGCGGGGAGGAATTCCTCGATGACGGCGATTTCGGCCAGTTCCTTGTCGGCCAGGTCCTGGCGGTTGCCCTGGACATAGAGGTCGACGCTCTCGCGGCGGGACTTCACCATGGTTTTGAGCATGCCGATGATTTCGTCGTCCGGGATGGCGGTGATGCCTTTGGGACGGGCGGCGATGTCGAGATCCTTGAGCCTGGCGGTGATCATGCGCAGCGCACTGACGCGGGGGGCGTTCTTGGCAATCATGGCAATCTTCAGCTCGGCGGTGAATTGTTCGCGCAAATTCATGGGTGGGCTCCGTGGCGATTGGGCAGTCTATACGATATCGGGGCGCGGACGTCGCCTGCCGTGGTGCAATTTGGTGACGAGGGAAGTTATTTCCCAATATCTGTCGCAGCGGTTGTCCTGGGAAGTTATTTCCCATATTGTTGGGTTATGACCATGACCGTTGAAATCATCATCGAACGGCTGGGCGGGCCTGATGCCGCCGCCAGGCTTTTGGGCGTAGGCACCGAGGCGTTGCGCAAATGGCGCCAGGCGCGCGCCATTCCGCCGCGCCATTATGCCGCCGTGATTGCCGCCACCGGCATTTCGCTTGGCCAGCTTCCCGGCTCCGCAACCCCTCTCGTGAGTGCGCCCATGACCGATCAAACGATACCGCCTGTGGGCGCCACCGCTGTTCTGGTGCTGGCAGATGGCAGCGTGTTCTGGGGTCGCGGCTTTGGCGCGCATACCGCGTCGGCGCTGGGCGAGGTGTGTTTCAGCACGGGCATGACTGGGTATCAGGAAACGCTGACCGATCCATCCTTCGCGGGGCAGATCATCACGTTCACCTTTCCGCATATAGGCAACGTGGGGACGAACCTTGCGGACCTTGAGGCCGCTGGCATTGCGGCGAGCGGGCTGGTGGTGAAGCAGGACATCACGGAGCCAAGCAGCTGGCGCAGCACGCAGACGCTGGATGCCTGGCTGCGGGCACAGAACATCCCGGGGATCGCCGGTGTCGACACGCGGGCGCTCACGTTGCGCATTCGTGATGAGGGCGCGCCGAATGGGGTGATTAGTTTTCCGGTAGATGCACGCTTCGACGTGGCAGCCTTGGTGGCGCAGGCGAAGGGTTGGCCGGGGCTTGAGGGCATGGATCTGGCGAAGCAGGTCAGTTGCACGCAGAGTTACAGGTGGAACGAGACAACCTGGGCGTGGGGCGTCGGCACCGGAGTGCAGTCGAACCCGTCCAGGCGCGTGGTCGCTGTCGACTACGGCGCCAAGCGGAATATCCTGCGGTGCCTTGCATCGGCGGGATGTGAGGTGATCGTGGTGCCGGCGACGGCGACGGCCGAAGAGATATTGGCGCATGCGCCGGATGGCGTGTTCCTGTCCAATGGCCCCGGCGATCCCGCCGCGACGGGGGTGTATGCGGTGCCGGCCATCCAGGGCGTGATGGCGGCGGGCAAGCCGATCTTTGGGATCTGCCTGGGGCATCAACTGCTGGGCATCGCGCTGGGCGGCAAGACGTTCAAGCTGGATCGCGGACATCGCGGCGCCAACCAGCCGGTGCAGGAGCTGGCGACGGGCAAGGTGGAGATCACCAGCCAGAACCATGGTTTCGCCGTCGATCCCGCTTCGCTGCCTGATAGCGTCAAGATCACGCATGTCAGCCTGTTCGATGGGTCGAACGAGGGGCTGGCGTGTGCGGAGAAGCGTTGTTTCAGCGTGCAGTATCATCCGGAGGCGAGCCCCGGGCCGTCTGACAGCCACCATCTTTTCACCCAGTTTGTTGCGGCGATGGGGATTTGAGGGAGTTTATGGGAGTATAGGGAGAAAGTGGTATAAAGGGATAAAGTGTTTCAAATGGACCCTCGGACGAACCCTTTTGCGCCTGGTGCCGGGACGCAACCGCCTGAGTTGACCGGGCGGCAGGATCTGCTGGAGCAGGCCGAGATTGCACTGGCACGGGTTAAAGCCGGGCGGCCGGCGAAGAGCTTTATTGGTGTGGGGCTGCGCGGCGTGGGCAAGACCGTGCTGTTGAACCGAATTCGGGAGATGGCCTCGGACACCGGTACCAAGACCGTTCTGGTCGAGGCGCATGAGGACAAGACGCTGTCTGAACTGATTGCGCCGCCGTTGCGCCGGCTGTTGCTGGATCTCGATCGGCTTGGGGCGATCAATGCGACGGTCAAACGCTCGCTTGGGGTGTTCAAGAGTTTTTTATCCAATATCAAGCTGCGCTATGGCGAGGCAGAGTTGGCGTTGGATATCGAGCCGGAGGCGGGGGCGGCCGATAGCGGGGATCTCGAGGCTGATCTTCCCGAGTTGTTCGCAGCCGTCGGGCACGCGGCACAGGCACGCGGCGTGGCGGTCGTACTGTTGATCGACGAGATCCAGTATCTCGGCCGCCGCGATATGAGTGCGCTGATCATGGCCATGCATCGGCTGTCGCAGGAGCGGTTGCCGGTGCTGCTGGTGGCGGTGGGGCTGCCGCAGGTGGTGGCGCTGTCGGGCCGGTCGAAATCCTATGCCGAGCGATTGTTCGATTTCCCTGTCGTTGATGCGCTGGCCTATGACGATGCCGAGCGCGCCTTGCGGCTGCCGGTCGCCGAGCAGGGCATCGAATTCGCGCCGGATGCGTTGCAGACGATCATCGCCACGACCCAGGGCTATCCGTATTTTCTGCAGGAATGGGCGTATCATGTGTGGAACGTGGCGGCGTCCTCGCCGATCGTGATGGACGATGTCACCAGGGCCACGCCCAAGGTGATGGCCATGCTGGATGACGGTTTTTTCCGGGTTCGTTTCGACCGTCTGACACCGACCGAGAAGACCTATCTGCGCGCGATGGCGGAGCTGGGGCCTGGCCCTTATCGATCTGGCGACATTGCGGTGAAGCTGGATCGGAAAGTGACCAGTCTGGGGCCGCTGCGCAGCGGCCTGATCGGCAAGGGCATGATCTACAGCCCCGCCCATGGCGACACCGCGTTCACCGTGCCCCTTTTCGACGCCTATCTGCGGCGGATCATGCCCGCATTTCACGCGCCCTCGCGCGCCCAATCCTGAAGGCCTACCATGCCAAAACGCACCGACATCAAATCCATCATGATCATCGGCGCCGGGCCGATCGTGATCGGCCAGGCCTGCGAGTTCGACTATTCCGGGGCGCAGGCGTGCAAGGCGCTGCGGGCCGAGGGGTATCGGGTGATCCTGGTGAACTCCAATCCTGCCACGATCATGACCGATCCGGACATGGCCGATGCCACCTATATCGAGCCGATCACGCCTGAGATGGTCGAGAAGATCATCATCCGGGAGAAGCCGGATGCGCTGCTGCCGACGATGGGCGGGCAGACGGCGCTGAACACGGCGATGGCGTTGGACGCGTCGGGCGCCCTGAAGCGGCATGGCGTGGAGTTGATCGGGGCGAAGGCCGATGTGATCGACCGGGCCGAGGATCGTTTGAAATTCCGTGATGCCATGACCGAGATCGGCATCGAGAGACCGCGTTCGGGCATTGCGCATACGATGGACGAGGCAAAGGCGGTGTTGGCGGAAGTGGGGCTGCCGGCGGTGATCCGCCCGTCCTTCACGATGGGCGGCACCGGCGGCGGCATCGCCTATAACCGCGACGAGTTCGAGCGGATCGTGACGTCGGGGCTGGAGGCGTCTCCCACTACCGAGGTTCTGGTCGAAGAGAGTGTGCTGGGCTGGAAGGAATACGAGATGGAGGTGGTCCGCGATTCCGCGGATAACTGCATCATCATCTGCGCCATCGAGAACGTCGATCCGATGGGCATTCATACCGGTGACAGCGTGACGGTGGCCCCTGCCCTCACGTTGACGGACAAAGAATACCAGATCATGCGCGACGCCTCGATCGCGTGCCTGCGCAAGATCGGCGTGGATACCGGCGGGTCGAACGTGCAGTTCGCGGTCAATCCGGCCGATGGGCGGTTGCTGGTGATCGAGATGAACCCGCGCGTTTCGCGCAGTTCCGCGCTGGCGTCGAAGGCGACCGGGTTTCCGATTGCGAAAATCGCGGCGAAGCTGGCGGTGGGCTACACGCTGGACGAGCTCAAGAACGATATCACGATGACCACGCCGGCGAGTTTCGAGCCGACGTTGGATTACGTGGTCATCAAGATCCCGCGTTTCACATTTGAAAAATTTCCGGGCACGCCGGCTTTGCTGGGCACGGCGATGAAGTCCGTGGGCGAGGCGATGGCGATCGGGCGGAATTTTGCCGAGGCCTTGCAGAAGGGGCTTCGCAGCATGGAGACGGGGTTCTCCGGGCTCGACCCGGTGGAGCCGCCAGGTGACGGCACGCTCGATGCCTATCGCGCGGCGCTGAGCCAGCCCAAGCCGGATCGGATCCTGATGGCGGCGCAGGCGTTGCGAGCCGGCCTGTCGGTTGAGGACATTCACGACACCTGCAAGTTCGACCCGTGGTTTTTGCGGCAGCTGGAGACGATCATCGCCGCAGAACGCGAGGTTGCGGCGGCGTTGCCGCGCGATGCGTATGGCATGCGTCGGATGAAGGCCCTGGGCTTTTCGGACAAGCAGCTTTCGGTTCTCTCCGGCGTGCCGGAGGT
>JAYTHH010000081.1:0-1877 GCA_043732745.1 Rhodospirillales bacterium | reverse complement strand
ATTATTCCGGTCATGGCGCCAGCGGGGGCGCCTTCGAGGATGGCAGCATCGGCCAGTGGGCGCAGGACGCGCGAGCGGTGATCGAACACCGAGTAGATGGCCGCATGATCCTGGTGGGATCATCGATGGGCGGGTGGATTGCGCTGCTGCTCTCACGCCTCTTCGGCACCCGAGTCGCAGCCCTGGTCGGGATCGCGGCCGCGCCGGATTTTACGGAGACCCTGATGTGGGAATCGATGGCGCCGACCGAACAAAAGACGCTGATGGAACGGGGGCGGATCAGCATCCCCAGCGACTACGGCACCCCGTTGGTGATCACCCGCGCCCTGATCGAGGAGGGCCGAAATCATCTGATACTATGCCAGCCCATCAAACTCGATGCCCCGGTGCGGCTCCTGCAGGGCCAGCGCGATCCGGATGTGCCGTGGGAAACCGCGCTGAAGATCGCTGCTCAGGTGACATCGGACGATGTCCAGATCGTGCTGATCAAAGACGGCGATCACCGCCTGTCACGGCCCGGTGATCTCGCGCTCCTAACCCACACCGTGGCCACGCTCCTCGGCAAGAATGGCCGATAGACCTTCGCGGTAGCCCGGATAGCGCCAGCGATAGCCCAGCTCGCGCTGGGTGATCGCCGACGCCACCTTCCGATTGTCGGCCCAAAAGCTGCGGGCCATCTCGCCCATCCCCGGCAGCGCTTCGGCGTAGGGAATGCCCGGTGGCACCGGCAGTCCGAGCATTTGTGCCGCCGCTTCCGTCACCACGGCGCTCTCCTCGGGCTGGTCGTCGGCCAGATGCAGCACGCGTACGCCCGCCCCCCGATTTTGCCCGATGGCCGCCATGACGGCGCCGGCGATGTCGTCGCGTTGAATGCGGCCGAACGCGTGGCCCGGCTTCAGCACGCGGCGAGCGGTGCCGGCCCTGAGATCATCAAGGATCGAACGGCCCGGCCCATAGATACCTGCCACCCGAAACAGATCGACCGCCACATGGCGCGCCAGAACACTCCAGGCCCGCTCCGCCGCCAGTCGGCGCTTCGCCCGCGGCGCGGTGCCGGCGGCGAGCGTCGTCTCATCCACCCAGCCGCCACCCTGGTCGCCATAGACGCCGGTGGTGGAGAAATAACCGACCCAGCGCAGATTCTGGGATTCCTGCAGAACTGCGCCGTACTGCAGCATTACCGGGTCGCCATCCTCGCCCGGCGGCGCGGTGCCCAGCACATGCGTCGCGTGCGCCAAGGCCGGTCCGGCGTCCGTAAATCCTATGATATCAACAGCCTTCGGCGCATGGACGCCAGCCGGATCGCGGCTCGTTGCCGTGACCTTGATGCCCAGCGCCACCGCCGCGCGAGCCACCGCCGCCCCGGAATAGCCAAGGCCGCAAATCACGAGGTGCAGATCAGACATGGCCATGTTTGCCCCTATTCTCGCAGCAGACTACACTGAGTGCGCCATGAACACGCGGAATGCGATCATCGGCGGGGCCGCCCTGCTGGTGCTGGCGGCCGCCGCCTGCGGAATCTGGTGGACCCGACAGGCCTCCGCCCCAGAACTCATCGAAACCGTCGAGGAGGACAACGCACCGCTGCCGATCCCGCCGGTGCCGCCGCGTATCGCAGAAGGCAGCGACTACGAGAAATGCCTGGGCATGCTCACCAACGATCCCGCCGGCGCGCAGGTGTTTGCCGAAGCCTGGGAAGCCACCGGCGGCGGCGACGGCGCCACGCATTGCCTGGCACTGTCCACCGTGGCCCTCGGCGCCCCCGAGAAGGGCGCCTCCATGCTGGAGGAGCTCGCCGCCAATAGCCGCGGCACCGATCTGTCGCGCGCCACCGTCTATGGCCAGGCCGACCAGGCCTGGCTGATGGCCGGAGACGC
>JAYTHH010000080.1:0-1885 GCA_043732745.1 Rhodospirillales bacterium | reverse complement strand
TGTCCACCAACAGGATCTGCGATTGCTCGCGCATGAGAATGCCGAGCACGCGGAAGCGTGTCGTCTGCGCCTTGGGCGAGACAATGGACAGCTTGGCGCCCGTCATGCGGTTGAGAAGCGTGGATTTCCCCGCGTTCGGGGCGCCGACGATGGCGGCGAAGCCGCAGCGAGTGGTCATTTCAGTTTTCCCAATAATTCGGCCGCGGCCGCCTGCTCGGCGGATCGCTTGCTGCCGGCGGTGGCGGTGGCGGACTTGCCGCACACTTCCACCGAAATCACGAAAGACGGCGCGTGCGACGGACCTTCCATCGACACCACCTCATAGAACGGCAAAGGCTGGGCACGCTGCATCGCCCATTCCTGCAGGCCGGTCTTGGCGTCCTTCGGAGGCGCCACCTGGGCCACCATGGTGTCGTCCCAGGCGCGCCGGACGAAACCGCGCGCCACATCCAGACCGCCATCGAGATAGAGCGCACCGATCACCGCCTCGGTGGCGTCGGCCAGCACGGTCGCCAGGTTGCGCACGCCGGCCTTGCTCTCACTCGGCGCCAAAGACAGGCAGGCGGCGAGGCCAAGCTTTTCCGCAATTTCGGCCAACACCGGCTGGGACACCAGAATGGCCAGCCTGCGGCCCAGCCCGCCCTCGTTTTCCCTCGGGTAACGGTCGGACAGCCACTCGGCGATCAGCAATCCCAAAACCCGGTCGCCCACGAATTCAAGCCGCTCGTTGCTGGCCGAGAACACCGCCTTGCCGGCCCAGTTGTCGAGTGCCGCGGAGCGATGTGTCAGCGCCTCGGACAGTAGTTCAGGTCGCGCGAAACGGTGTCCCAGAATGTCCTGGGCGGACTCCAGGAAGGGCTGCAGGGCCGCGATCAGTTGATCCCCGAGAACAGGCGTGACCAGCGGATCTCAAACGGCCAGTCCCAGAACGCCCACCAGGGCGAGGTGCTGTCGATTGAGAAGAAGATGAACTCGGCGCGGCCCACCAGGTTCTCAAGCGGAATAAACCCGACGGCGCTCATCACCCGGCTGTCCTGGCTGTTGTCGCGGTTGTCGCCCATGGCGAAAACGTAACCCTGGGGGATTGAATATTCCGGCGTGTTGTCGAGCTGTTCATTGTCCGACGCCTTCAGGATCGGGTGCTTCTTGCCATTCGGCAGCGTCTCGATATAGCGCTTCAGCAGCATGCGGGGGCCATCGCCCTCGGCCACCGCGTCGCCATCGGCCACCCGCAGCGCCTGGGTACCATTGATGAACAACTGGCCGCCGCGCATCTGGATCTTGTCGCCGGGCAGGCCCACGATGCGCTTGATGTAGTCGGTGGAATTGTCCTTGGGCAGCTTGAACACGGCCACGTCGCCGCGCGTCGGGATGCTGCCAAAGATGCGACCGCTGAACAGGTTGGGCGACAGCGGCAGCGAGTATTTCGAATAGCCGTAGCTGTATTTCGACACGAACAGGTAATCGCCGACCAGCAAGGTGGGGATCATCGAGCCGGACGGGATGTTGAACGGCTCGAACGCCACGGTCCGGATGCCGATCGCGATGAGACCTGCATAGACGATCGTCTTGACGTTCTCGAGCAGGGTGCCCGTCTCGTGTTTGCTCATGAAGAAGAATGATCCGGAAAGGTTGAAGCGGATGAAGCCCAGCCCCCGGGACGTGTCAAGCCGATGAAGGCCGCTTTGGCGACAGATCAGGCAGGCTGCACGGCTGAAATGATGACCTGGGCGTAAGCATAGGGATACTCGTCGGTCATTGTGAGGTCGATGCGCGGGTGCAGGCCGGGCGGTGTCAGCTCCTGCAGCCGCCGCGCGGCGCCGCCAGACAGGTGCATGGTCGGCTGGCCACCAGGCAGATTGACGACCGAGAGGTCGGACATGAA
>JAYTHH010000079.1:0-1891 GCA_043732745.1 Rhodospirillales bacterium | reverse complement strand
CGTCGATGGAGATACCAGTGCGCATCCCGCAGACTCGCATGCCAACGCCGCTGAGGGAATCGACAATGGGACTCTTCCGTTAGGTGCGATCCACTAGACCATCATCCGATCGGATAAAGATGATCGATAAAACAAAGGCCTGGAGATTTTCCCCGCTCTCTATCGATCGGAAAAACCTCTGGAACCTCGATGCCACAGCAATTCGAAACCACCGCCGATGGACGAATTCAATGGAACAGCTTACGCTTTCAGAGGATGACTTAAAGACATAACTTAATTAGACAAGTCACATGAAGGAGCTTCCGTGGCAGAGTTTAAGGTTTCAAGGCTGGCCGATGGCCTAACTGTCTCACCGCAACCAAGCCCGGATGATTTCGCTATGCTGGCGGCCCGCGGTGTTCGGATGGTTGTGAATGATCGGCCGGATGGCGAGGATCCAGGACAGCTCTCGGCGGTTGAGGCGGCTAAGATTGCTGGAGCCAACGGCATGGAATACCGGCATGTGCCGGTGAAACTCCCGGATATCTCAGCGGACGACGTCAGAGCGTTCGGCCGTGCAGTCGCCGAAGCGACGGGGCCGGTCCATGCCCATTGCCGGACGGGGATCCGGTCGGCAACGCTGTGGGCACTGAACGAGGTCACGTCTGGCCATAAGTCTGCGGACCAGGTTCGTGCGACCATCGAAGGCGTAGGTTTCGACTCGAAGCCGGCCATGGCTTGGCTGGCCGCCCACCCAGTCGCGAGCATGCCGTGAACGGGACGGACCTTCCCGCACGCTCGGGCCCGCCGATGCTGCATGACAAGGCGCCGGACTTTGTCGCCCGAACCACTATGGGAGACCGCACCCTGTCGGGCTATCGCGGCAAGTGGGTGCTGTTGTTTTCCCATCCAGCCGATTTCACCCCGGTCTGCACCAGTGAGTTCGTCGCGTTTTCCAGGGCGGCCGCTCACTTCGCGGCAATAGGGTGCGAGTTGCTCGCCCTGTCGGTGGACAGCCTGTATTCCCACTTGGCCTGGATCCGCAACATACACGAGCAGTTCGGCGTCGCGGTCAATTTCCCGATCATCGAGGACCCCTCGATGGCGATCGCGCGGGCATACGGAATGGTCGCCCCGAACGCACCTGACGCCTCCCTGGTGCGCGCGGCCTTCGTCATCGATCCTGCGGGTACGATCCGCGCCCTCAGCTGGTATCCCATGACGACCGGGCGCAACGTCGCTGAACTGCTCCGGTTAATCTCAGCCCTCCAGATGGCGGACGCGCACGACGTCTCGACTCCCGAGGGATGGCAACCCGGGGAGGACGTGATCCTTCCGCCACTGCTGACAGCGGAGGCGGCGTTGCAGGCGCCGTCGGGCCCCGGCGACTGGTACTATCGCACAGGCAAGCCACCCGCCCATCGTAAAGGCGTTATGGCATGAAGGCGCCTGGCATCGACGCTGCTGCAGCCGCTCTCACGCTCCGGGCGCTGGCCAACGAAAACCGACTGCAAATTGTTCTGATGCTGCTTCGGGGCGAGGCGAGCGTGGGCACCATCGAACGTGAGCTCGGCTTGCGCCAACCGAACCTGTCGCAGCAGCTCGGCGACCTTCGTGATGTCGGCCTGGTTGTCAGTCGGCGCGAGTCACGTTCGGTCCTCTACAGCCTGGCCGGGCCTGCACAGGAACGGCTCGTGACTGCCTTGTCGTATGGCTTCGGGGTCGCAGGCGCCGTGCCTCCAATGGCGACCGCGGGCGCCAGCCCCTCCACCCGGACCCGGCAGGCGCATCTCGGCGCCGTGTTCGCCCGTGTTCTGGTTCCAGAATGATCGGCGTGGACTTATACCAACCCGCCTTGAGGGGACGCATGAAGAATGTGTCAACCGCGGTTTGGCATGAGTCATATTTGGCG
>JAYTHH010000078.1:0-6569 GCA_043732745.1 Rhodospirillales bacterium | reverse complement strand
AGCTCAAGCATTACCTCCGCAAGGCAGCGGCACGAACGCAGGACGCCGTCTGCGCCGAAATCGGCCGACTCCTCACAACCTACAAGCCCGAGGAATGTGCAAACTACTTCAGAAACTCAGGGTATGAGCGCGTATAAAATCATCACGCTCTAAGAGGGACAGTGGACTGCGTCCACCACCAAGATAGTCAGGGCTTGGGTGTCCATCCTCTCCGGAACAAGCAGGCACGGACGTCTGCGTTGCGTGGGGGGTCATTGGTGTCCCGTGTCTGAAAGCGCGCCGGAATGTATTCCGGCGGCTTGCGGTAACAATTCCTGCCGTTCGAATCGCATCGGATTTCCGGCGCCATGTAATAAGCCTCGCTTACCAGTTCTCGAACCTCGGCCGGCGGGAAGCGGCGATAGGCATCCGCCAGGCATCTTGCCTCCTCCCCCTCGAACTGCGCTGGGGTCGCGCCGGGCTTCACCCATTCTTCTGCGCAGCCGCCGAGCAGCGCTGTGAGCGCCACGAGGAGAACGGGAAAAAGCCTGATCGAACGCATAGGAACCTCCGCCGGCGTGCGGACCCGAGTCCGCCCCCTTCTACATCCTGTCACAATCTGGTTTCACAAGGATGAACGCCATGGGTTGGCGCGCGAAACGTTACATTACCAAGGCCGTCATTGGCGCGGCCCCACCGTCGTTACGACACGCAGAGGTCGGCATTATTCTTAGATGTTATACGCACGTTCGTATCCGTCGATTCATGCGAGGGCCAGCACTCTTGCCAATATTCGCATTCCCGGTAAGTTTTATCGAACGATAAAAAGACCAACGGTCGAGACTGGGGAAATGCGCCATGAAGGTTGATCGCAACGCCATCGATTCGGCCGCGAAGGCACTCTCGAACTGGGGTCGCTGGGGCAAGGACGACCAGATCGGCACGCTCAATCACGTCACGCCGAACGACATCGTGGCCGCCGGCAAACTCATCCGCAAGGGCCGCGTGTTCGCCCTTGGCCTGTCCTTGAAAGAGCCGATCCAGTCCGGCCTATTCGGCGGCCGTTGGAACCCGATCCACACCATGCTGGCCACCGGCACCGACGCCGCCGCCGGAAATCAGGATAAGCCGTTCCCCTATCTGCGCTATGCCGACGACGCCATCAACATGCCCTGCCAGGCCTCCACCCAGTGGGACGCGCTGTGCCATATCTTCCTCCACGACAAAATGTACAATGGCTTCGACGCCACCGAGGTAGATGCGCGCGGCGCCAAAAAGCTCGGCATCGAGCATGTACGCGACAAGATGGCCGGCCGCGGCGTGCTGCTGGATATCGCCCGCTGGAAGGGCCTGGACTATCTGCCGGACGGCTATGCCATCAGCAACGCCGACCTTGATGGCTGTGCCGCAGCCCAGGGCGTGACCGTGGGCCGCGCCGATTTCGTCATCGTGCGCACCGGCCAGCAGGAGCGCTGTCTGGCGGCGAAGGACTGGTCCGGCTATGCAGGCGGCAACGCGCCTGGCCTGGCGTTCGAGACCTGCTACTGGATTCACGAAAAAAGCCTGGCCGCCATCTGCCTCGACACCTGGGGCTGCGAAGTGCGCCCCAACGAGACGAATGAGGCCAACCAGCCCTGGCACTGGGTGGTGATCCCCGTGATGGGCCTGTCGATGGGCGAGATCTTCTATGTGAAGGAACTTGCCGAGGATTGTTCCGCGGACAAGGTTTACGAATTCTTCTTCAACGCGCCGCCGCTACATCTCCCCGGCGGCGCAGGCTCACCGATCAACCCGCAGGCGATCAAGTAAGGACAACTCATGGCCCGCCATCTCAAAACCAGCCGTGACGCCGCCTTGCGCGCGGAGGACCAGGCAAAGATTCGCACCACAGTGGAGGGCATCCTCGCCGATATCGAGTCGCGCGGCGACGTGGCGGTGCGGGAACTGTCCATCAAATTCGATGGCTGGGACCGCGCCGACTACCGCCTGACCGATGCCGAAATCCAGGCCTGCATGGCCGAGCTCTCGGCACGCAACATCGAGGACATCAAATTCGCCCAAGCCCAGGTGCTCAACTTCGCCCAAGCTCAACGCGCGTCGATAACGGATATCGAGGTGGAGACGCTGCCGGGCATCGTGCTCGGCCACAAGAACATCCCGGTCAACGCGGTCGGCTGCTACGTGCCGGGCGGCAAGTATCCGCTGCTGGCCTCGGCGCATATGTCCGTCATCACGGCCAAGGTGGCGGGCGTTAAGCGCATCGTCACCTGCGCGCCACCGTTTCACGGCAAGCCGGCGCCAGCAATCGTGGCGGCGCAATATCTGGCGGGCGCCGACGAAATCTGGTGCCTCGGCGGCATCCAGGCGGTGGGCGCCATGGCGCTCGGCACCGACACTATGCGCCCAGTGGACATGCTGGTTGGCCCCGGCAACGCCTTCGTGGCCGAAGCCAAACGCCAGCTTTACGGCCGTGTAGGCATCGACCTGTTCGCCGGCCCCACCGAAACGCTGGTGATCGCCGACGACAGCGTGGACGGCGAGCTTTGCGCCACTGATCTGTTGGGTCAGGCTGAACACGGCACCAACTCCCCCGCCATTCTGCTCACCACATCCGAGAGACTCGCCCGGGACACCATGGCGCAGATCGAGCGCCTATTGACGATCCTGCCCACCGCCGCCGTGGCCGCGAAGGCGTGGGAGGACTACGGCGAGGTCATCATCTGCAACAGCGATGAAGAAATGGTAAAGGAAGCCGACCGCATCGCCTCCGAGCACGTGCAGGTGATGACCAAGGACCCGGGCTATTTCCTCGCCAACATGACCAATTATGGCGCGCTGTTCCTGGGCCCGCGCACCAACGTGGCCTATGGCGACAAGGTGATCGGCACCAATCACACGCTTCCCACCATGAAGGCCGGCCGCTACACCGGCGGGCTCTGGGTCGGCAAGTTCCTTAAAACCGTCACGTTTCAACGCGTTCTGACCGACGCGGCGTCGGCCATGATCGGCGAATACTGCTCACGGCTGTGCATGCTCGAAGGCTTCGTGGGCCATGCCGAGCAGGCCAATATCCGCGTGCGGCGTTACGGCGGGCGCAACATCGCCTACGGAGCGGCGGCGGAATGAGCCTGCCTACAACCCCCAGCTTCCGGCTGGACGGAAGGCGCGCGCTGATCACCGGCGCGGGCCGCGGCATCGGTCTTGCCGCCGCCGCCGCGTTGTCCGAATACGGTGCCCACGTAACGTTGTGCGCCCGCAGCGAGGGCGAATTGGCCCAGGCAGTGGCCGCTATCGAAGCACGCGGCGGTGCTGCCACTGCAATGCAGCTCGATGTGACAGACACCGCCGCCATGTCCGAGGCGATCGCCGCCGCCGCGCCGTTCGACATCTTCGTCAACAATGCCGGCACCAATCGGCCCAAGGCTGTGACGGAGGTTACCGAGGACGATTACGATGTGGTGATGGATCTCAACGTCCGCGCCGCCTATTTCGCCGCGCAATGCGTTGCCAAGAAACTGGTGACGGCGGGCAGGCCCGGCTCGATCATCAACATATCGTCGCAGATGGGCCATGTCGGCGGTGCCAAGCGCTCGCTCTACTGCGCCAGCAAATGGGCGATGGAAGGCTTCACCCGCGCGATGGCGATCGACCTCGCACCTGCGGGCATTCGCGTCAACACGATCTGCCCCACCTTCATCGAGACCACGCTCACCCGGCCGTTCTTTGAGAACCATGCATTCCTGGCCGACGTGCTGGCCAAGATCAAACTCGGACGTCTCGGCCAGGTGACGGATCTGATGGGTCCGGTGGTATTCCTGGCGTCCGACGCCTCGGCCCTGATGACAGGCAGTTCGCTGCTGGTCGATGGTGGTTGGACCGCCGATTGATGTCAGACCCCACAACCCTGCCGCGCGCCCGCGCTACCCGTAAACCGTTCGAAATCCGCAGGGCGGAGATCGTGCGCAAGGCCGCCAGTTTCTTCGCCCAGTTCGGCTTCGACGCCACCACCCGCGACCTCGCGGAATGGCTGGGCACCACGCAGCCGCTGATGTACCGCTATTTCCCGAGCAAAAGCGCCCTAATCGAGGAAATCTATCAGACCGTGTTCCTCGAATCCTGGAACCCGGACTGGGACGCGATCCTGGCCGACCGCAGTCGGCCGTTGGCAGAGCGCCTGTGTGCGTTCTACAACAGTTACACAGACGCGATCATGCATCCCGAGTGGATGCGCATCTACCTGTTCGCCGGCCTCAAGGGCGTGGCCATCACCGGGCTGTATATCGCGCGGGTTGAGGAACGGATCATCATCCCCATCGTTCGGGAAATGTGTGTCGAGAAGAACCAGACGATCTCCCAGCCGATCGAGCCCAAGCTTCTGGAACTCGCCTGGAGCCTGCAAGGCGGCATCTTCTATTATGGCGTCCGAAAATTCGTATATCAGACACCGGTGCACGAGGAAAAGCAGATGATGATCGCGTCGGCCGTCGATCTCTATGTTCGGTCCTGGCCCACTGTGACCGGCTGTCCTGACCTCGAATAGGCCAATATAACGTCGCGGGCGGCACCCTGATGCCGATCCTGATGCGGGCCGCCGATCCTGTCTGAGCCCTATTTGCCGGAGGATTTGCCAGGCTTGCGAAGGTCATCCTGCGGTTTGAGGACGCTGTTCGGAAGCGGGGCGAGCTTCTTGTCCGCCTTTGGCTTCTTGGCTTCACGATTGCCGTGCTGTTTGTCGCCCTTGCCCATTTTCTTGGTTCCTGATTCCCAGTCGGTTCACGATGCGCCGCAGGGGGGACGAAGTCCACCAACACAACCACCAGGCGGCCTGATCCGGTGCATTTCGTCCGTCCTACCGCAATTGCGGATTGTCGAAGACCGGGCTGCGCAGCCGTGTGAGCGCTTCGGTCAGCGCCTGCGCCAGATCGCGCTTCTCCTCCTCGCCCAGCGATCGCGCGATCTCAACCCGCTTATGACGCGCGGCCAGCAGCAGGCCAGGCACCCGCCCGGGGCGCTCCTCGACCACCACGTTCAGCCAGGCCGGTGAAAGCAGGATCTCGCGCTTCTGGCCGTTTGGATCGGTGCGCAGCACGCGCAGCCCCGCTTCCGTCAGCAGCACCAGCTCCGATCCACGCACGGCGCGGGCGTTGATGCGGAACAGAACCGCGGCCAGCAGCAGTTCAAGCCCGGTGAAGCCCCCAACCGGCCACGCGCCCAGCCACACGAAGGCTCCGGCCGACAGCCCGCACACGGCGCAGATCACCATCAACAGGCGGCGCAGATGTCGTGCGGACAGGCTGCGATGCGGCACGATGACGGCCTGGAAAAGGGTTGCGTCTGACATGACACCGAACATGGCATGTTTCGCCGGCTTGCCAGCCCCCTGCGCGTGCGGGAACACTGCCGACATGACCACCAAAAAGCCCCGCGCCAAGATATCCGCCACCAATCCGATCCGCTCGCCGCAGATGACGCTGCCGGACACACGGCTGTTCCTCGAAGCGCTCGCCGCGGCGCATCCGGACCCGCAGAGCGATCTGGACTACACCGACCCTTTTACGCTGCTGGTGGCGGTCACGCTGTCGGCACAGACGACGGACGCCGCGGTGAACAAGGCCACTGTGGGTTTGTTCGCCGCAGCCCCCACGCCGGCGGCCATGGTGGCACTGGGCGTGGAGGAAATCGGCCGCTACATCCGCACCATCGGGCTGTGGCAAGGCAAGGCGCGCAACGTGCACGCGCTATCGGCCCAGTTGATCGAGCGTCATGGCGGCGAGGTGCCGCATGACCGAGACGCACTGGAGGCGCTGCCGGGCGTGGGTCGCAAAACCGCCAGCGTGGTGCTGAACGTGGCGTTCGGCGACAGCGCGATGGCGGTGGACACCCATATCTTCCGCCTCGGCAACCGCACCGGCCTGGCGCCGGGCCGCAATGTGCGCGAGGTGGAGGACAAGCTCGTCAAACGCATCCCGCCCGAGATGCTGCGGGATTCGCATCACTGGCTCATTCTGCACGGTCGCTACGTGTGCAAGGCGCGCGCCCCGGAATGCTGGCGCTGCGTGGGGGCGGCGTATTGCCGGCTGAAGGTGAAGGCGCTGCCGAAGCCGGCCCGGCCCCTCCCAAAAGCCTGATTTCGGTTGTAGTGAAGGCCATGACCTGCAAGGACCGCCCCGCGTGACCGCCCTGCCGACCCTTTCTGCCTGCCGCGTGCTGGTGCTCGGCGACATCATGCTGGACCGCTACGTGTTCGGCGAGGTGCGGCGCATCTCGCCGGAGGCGCCAATCCCGGTGCTGCGGGCACAGCGCGCCAACCGGGTCCTCGGCGGCGCCGGCAACGTGGCCACCAGCGTGGTGGCGCTGGGTGCGCAGGCGATCCTGGTGGGGCTGGTGGGGAATGACGCCGCCGGCCGCGAAGTGGCCGACGCGGTGGCGGCCGTCGGCGGGGGCGTGACGATGCATGCCGTCATCGAGGCCGGCCGGCCTACCACGGTCAAGACCCGGTTCATGTCCGGCTCACACCAATTGCTGCGGCTGGACGAAGAAACCTCGGCCCACGCCGAAGACGTGGCGTCGGATGCCCTGTTGGCCGCCTA
>JAYTHH010000077.1:0-1897 GCA_043732745.1 Rhodospirillales bacterium | reverse complement strand
CGCACGGGGCGCCACTTCGGCGTCACAGAACCGCCTTACGGTGTCGCGCAGCATGTCGACCTCTTCGCCAAGGTCGAAATCCATGCCGTAATCGGTGTTGCTGGCCATGGGGGAAAGCCTTGTTCAGTGGGCAGGGGTGAGGCACGCCGTAACATAGAGATGGTGCCAGCAGATATCGACGTTGCGGCGCTTCTGTTCCAGGCACACCTGCTGGGCCACCGCTTCGTCGTCGAACGGGCCGTAGCATTCTGCCTTGGAGCCGGCCTCCAGACGATCCAGCGCGCCATCGGCGAACACGCCGCCGCAGACGAAATAGATGCGTTTCTGGTCCAAGTTCGCTCTCCTTGCTGCACTGCGGCAAATCTACTCCGCGGTAACAGCGAAAGCCATCACTCGGCCTTTGCCGACAGCTCCGGAAAATCTTCCTCGCGAAATTCGCCTGCGGGACGCGACGTTGCGGCTTCCTCGGCTCGGCGTAGTTCCACACGGCGGATCTTGCCGCTGATGGTCTTGGGCAGATCGGCGAATTCCAGCCGGCGGATGCGTTTGTAGGGCGCCAGTTTTGCGCGCAGGTGCGCGAAGATCGACAGTGCGGTTGCTGCATCCGGCTCGATGCCCGCAACGAGCGTCACATATGCCTTCGGCACCGCAAGGCGCAGGGCATCGGGCGCCGGAACCACGGCCGATTCCGCCACGGCAGGATGCTCGATCAGCACGCTTTCCAGTTCGAACGGAGAGATCCGGTAGTCGGCCGCCTTGAACACGTCATCGGCGCGGCCGACATAGGTAAGGTAGCCATCGTCATCGATGGAAGCGACATCGCCGGTGCGATAGACCTCGCCGGCCACGCCCGAAAAGCTGCCATCGTCCTGTTGATACCCGCGCATCAGCGGCAGCGGCCGTGGGTCGAGCGCGATGCACACCGCGCCCTCCCGAGCGTCCTGATCGTTGGTGTCGAGCAGGCGGATATGATAGCCCGGCAGCGGCCGCCCCATCGAGCCCACACGGAGTTCCTGGCCGGGCGGATTGCCGATCTGGGCGGTGGTCTCGGTCTGGCCGTAGCCGTCGCGGATGGTCAGGCCCCAGGCGGCGCGAACCTGGTCGATCACTTCGGGGTTCAGCGGTTCGCCAGCGCCGCACACCTCGCGTAGCGATGTCTTGATGGAGGCGAGATCCTCCTGGATGAACATTCGCCACACCGTGGGCGGCGCGCACAAGGTGGTCACGCCGTTGGCGGCGATCGCGTCCAGCAGGGCGCGGGCATGAAAACGCCTCTGGTTGCAGATGAACACCGCGGCGCCGGCAATCCACGGCGCGAAGAAGCAGGACCAGGCGTGCTTGGCCCAGCCAGGCGAGGAGATGTTCAGATGCATGTCGCCGGGCTGCAGACCCAGCCAGTACATCGTGGACAGATGCCCGATCGGATAGGAGGCCTGTGTGTGCAGCACCAGCTTGGGCTTGGCCGTGGTGCCGGAGGTGAAGTAGAGCAGCATCGGATCGGTGGCCAGGGTCGGGCCGTCCGGCGTGAAACTGTCTGGCTCAGTCAGGAACGATGCGTAATCGACGCAGCCGATCACCGGTCCCACGGTGATGCGGATGGCGTCGACGCCGTCCACCTTCGCGGCGTCCTCGGCTGCGATGATGACAAAGCGCGCGCGGGCCCGCACGACGCGCTCGGCGAGATCGTCGGCCGTCAGCAGCGTGGTGGCAGGCACGACGACGGCGCCGATCTTGATTGCCGCCAGCATCACTTCCCAGAGGGGCACCACGTTGCCCAGCATGAGAAGAATGCGATCGCCACGCCTAACGCCCTGGGCGCGCAGGCCGTTGGCGACGGAGTTGGAGCGTCGGGACAGCTCGGCAAATGTCAGCTCGGCGGCGCCGATGCCCACGATGC
>JAYTHH010000076.1:0-1910 GCA_043732745.1 Rhodospirillales bacterium | reverse complement strand
TCGAGAGTCTCATGCATCTCACCGCCGAGCGCCTTGACCGTGTCAGCTCCAGCCTGACCATCGCCATTTCGACCATGGCGCGCGCGCTGAAGGCCCAGGGCCGCGATATCATTTCGCTGGCCGCCGGTGAGCCGGATTTCGATACCCCTCAATTCGTCAAAGACGCCGCCATTTCAGCCATCCAGAACGGCGAGACGAAATACACCGACGTGGCCGGCACGCTGGCGCTGCGAAAGGCCGTGGCCGAGAAATTCCGCCGCGACTCCGGGCTCGACTACAAGCCCGAGGAAATCATCGTCTCCACCGGCGGCAAGCAGGTGATCTACAACGCCATGGTGGCGACGATGAACGCCGGCGATGAGGCGATCATCCCCACGCCGTGCTGGGTGTCGTATCCCGATATTGTGGCCCTGGCCGATGGCACCCCAGTGTTTGTGCCTTGCGGCCAGAACAACGGCTTTAAGCTTCGAGCCGAGGATCTCGAAGCCGCGATCACGCCCAAGACCAAATGGGTGTTCCTCAACAATCCCTGCAACCCGACCGGTGCGGCCTATTCCGCCGAAGACCTGCGCGCGATCTGCGATGTGCTGCTGAGGCACCCCGATGTGTGGGTGTTCACCGACGATATCTATGAAAAGCTCGCGTATGACGGTTTCGTGCCGGCCACCATCGTGCAGGTGGAGCCCAAGCTGCGGGACCGCACCGTCACCATGAACGGCTGTTCCAAGGCCTACGCCATGACCGGCTGGCGCATCGGTTTCGCCGGCGCGCCGCTGGCGATGACCAAGGCGATGGACAAGCTGCAAAGCCAGTCCACCAGCAACACGTCGTCCATCAGCCAAGCCGCGGCGTTGGCGGCGCTGGAAGGCCCGCAGGATTTCATCGGCGAGATGGTGGCGGTCTATAAGCAGCGCCGAGATCTGGTGGTGGATATGCTGAACGAAGCGCCGGGCATTGTATGCGCCAAGCCAGAAGGCGCGTTCTACGTGTTCCCATCCGTCCACGGCTGTATCGGCAAAACCACCGCCGGCGGCACGCTCATCAGGACCGACGAGGATTTCGTCATCGCGTTGCTGGAGGAACACGGCGTGGCCGCGGTCCATGGCACGGCGTTCATCTATCCCGGCCATTTCCGCATCAGCTACGCCACCGACACCGAAAGCCTGCGCGAGGCTTGCACGCGGATTCAAAACTTCTGCCTTGGGATGAAGTGAGCGCGATGAGCGACGTTGTGGAACGCCCCGGATTCGCCGACCGCATGGCCCGCAGCAAAACGGCCGCCACCGTTGCCATGACCATCAAGGCGCGCGAGCTGCGCGACGCCGGTCATGACGTGATCCAGCTCACCATCGGCGAGCCGGATTTTCACTCGCCGCGTCATGCGATCGATGCGGCGTATCAGGCGGCGCTGGACGGGCAGACCAAGTATCCGCCGCAGGACGGCACGCCCGCTTTGAAGCAGGCGGTTCAGCGCAAGTTCAAGCGCGATCGCAATCTTGACTATGCCCTCGACGAGATCACGGTTTCCAACGGCGGCAAGCAGGCGATCTACAACGCCTTCATGGCCACGCTGAACGAGGGCGACGAGGTGATTATCCCGGCGCCGTATTGGGCGGCCTATGGCCTGATGGCCCGCATCGTCGGCGCCGTGCCGGTGCACGTGACCTGCCCGCAGAACAACGGCTTCAAACTGCGGCCCGAGGACCTGGACGCCGCCATCACGCCGAAAACAAAATGGCTTATTCTCAATCTGCCGAACAATCCAACCGGGGCCGCCTGCACCCGCGCGGAGTTGGAAGCCATTGCGGCTGTCATGCGCAAGCATCCGCATGTGTGGCTGATGTCGGACGATATGTACGAACATCTCGTGTATGATGGCCTCGAATTCACCACTCTGGCCGAAGTGGCGC
>JAYTHH010000075.1:0-6642 GCA_043732745.1 Rhodospirillales bacterium | reverse complement strand
CTGAGCATGCCGAAGCCCATCCAGTCCAGCTTGGAAGACAGGTTCAGCTTCGTCTCGGTCACGTAAAACCAGATGCCGCCGAAGGTGATCAGGCCGATCGGCAGGTTGATGTAGAATACATAGCGCCAATTGAGGTTCTCGGTCAGCCAGCCACCCATCACCGGGCCGAGCACGGGGCCGACCATGACCGAAACGCCGAACAGCGCCATGGCCGAGCCGCGTTCCTCGGGCGTGTAGATGTCGAGCAGGATGGACTGCGACAGCGGCACCAGGGCTGCGCCGAAAAAGCCTTGCAGCAGACGAAAGGCCACGATCTGAACCAGCGACTGCGCCAGGCCGCACAGGATGGAAGCGATGACGAACCCGGTGACCGAGACCAGCAGCACGCGCTTGCGGCCGAACCGTCCCGCCAGCCATCCGGAAGGCGGCGTCATGATCGCGGCGGCCACAATATACGACGTCAGCACCCAGTTGATCTGGTCGGCGCTGGCCGACACGCTGCCCTGGATATAGGGCAGCGCCACGTTTGCGATGGTGGTATCCAGCGCCTGCATGATCACGGCCAGAATCACGCAGGCCGTGATGGCGCCACGATGCGCCGGCTTCACAAAGGGCGCGGCCGCTTTAGCCATTGTCGGGTGCGCCGAACAGGTTGGTGACAAAGCTGGGCAGGCCGTTCGTGTGGCCGGTGTTGACATCGATGGTCACGCTCATGCCCACGCGCAAAGGTGGCCTGCCCGCAGGGGTTTCGAGGCGTACCCGCATCGGGATGCGCTGCACCACCTTCACCCAGTTGCCGGTCGTGTTCTGCGCGGGAAGGAGTGAAAAACTCGCGCTGGAGGCGGGGCTGATGCTCTCCACCGTGCCCTTCCAGACCTCGCCGGGATAGCTGTCCACCGTTACCTCAACCTTTTGGCCGGGGACCACGTAAGTTAGCTGGGTCTCCTTCGGGTTGGCGGCGATCCAGGCGTGATCGGTGGCGACCACGTTGAAGCCGATGGTGGATGCCGCGAGGTATTGGCCGGGCTGCAGGGTGGAGACATTTGTGACCACGCCGCCCATCGGCGCGGTCACCACGGTGTGGGCAAGCTGGCGTGCGGCCTCGTCGCGCTGGGCGGCGGCGTCGCGGTAGCGGGGGTGGTCTTCAGGTTTGATGTTGGGATCGCCGTTCAGGTTGGCGGCGATGGCGGCGAGCTGCTGGGTGAGCGAGCTGAGTTTCTGTTGCGCCTGCTGAGAATTGCGTCGCGCGCCGTCGAGCGTGGCCTGGGCGGCGAACTGTCGGCTGGTAAGGTCCTGCTGACGACCGAGCTCGCGGTTATAAAACACGATGTCTGATTGGGCCTGCTGGATCTGCGTCTGCATGTCCTGATAGCTGGCCTTCAGCGCTCCGATGTCGTTGCGCACCGTGTCGAGCTGCGCTTCGGACCGCGCGAGGGCCAGGCGAAACTGGAGATCGTCCAGCTTGAACAGAACGTCGCCGGCTTTGACGGTCTGGTTGTCGTGCACGTCGATCTCACGAACGATCCCGGAGACGTCTGTGGCAATGCCCAGCATATCCGCCTGCACGTAGGCGTTCTCGGTGGACATCACGGCGCCGCCGGTGACGTAGAGATAGCCGCCGGCAATGAGGGCGATCGGCAGCAGCGCAAACAGAGTGGGGCGCAGGCGGGAGCGCCGCGGGCGGCCGCGCACAGACCCGACCGGTACTGCCACCATGGCGACGTCCGATAACGCGGCGTCTGGCACCGCCGCGTCTGGTACCGCAGGGTCTGGGGTCGGTGCCGGAGAGATGCGCTCGTCACGTTCCGGACGTCTGGGGAAAGCCCGGTCGATACGGCTGTCATCCATGTGCGGGGACTCGTTTTTCTGAACGGGGGGCTTCTGAAAGGGTTGGCCCGACCGGCTGGATGCAGGCTTGGATCAGATTGGCGCGCATCGTTGCCAGGGTGGCGAGCAGCATGTCCTGCTCGGCGGTGGACACTCTGATCAATGCCTCGGCCCGGGTGACTTCACCGAGATCGCTCATCTGGTTCAGCAAAGGCTCGGCCTTTTCGGTGACGCGCAGCAGCCAGACGCGGCGGTCCGTGGCGTGGCGGCGGCGTTCGATCAGGCCGCAGGTTTCGAGCTTATCGAGAATTCGACCGAGCGTGATCGGTTCCACCTCCAGGATCTCGGCCAGCGCACTCTGCTGGATGCCCTCGTTGATCGAGAGATGGGCCAACACCTGCCATTGCGAGCGGGTGAGACCGAGCGACCGCGCGCGCTGCTCGAAGCGCTTGCGCAGCAGGCGGGCCACGTCGTGCAGAACAAAGCCGAGGGTTGGTTTCATCTTGAGCATGAGGGGAAGGTAGGTGTCCATACGATAGGTATCAATATGATAAGCATCCATATAAGTTATCGCATGCGCAAGGCAACCGATGTGTCTCGTCCTCTTACGGGGGCGTTCAACAGGGGCGAAGGTGCGAAATGAGCGCCGCCGTCGCTGGGCCGATTCTGAAATATAAACCAGAAGCATCTTGAGTAATTCTTTGAATAATGCAGATGAGAAGCATTCGCATTTTTAATCGTGCTGTTGCTGCATTGCGGGACGCTCGCTATATCGAAGACACTGGTCATTGGAGCCTCTTGTGCGGAATTTTAACGAGCTGTCGGAGCGGGAGGTCCTGGCCCTGGCCATCAGCAGCGAGGAGGAGGACGGCCGTATCTACGCCGACTTCGCCGAGCGCCTGAGGACCGACTTCCCCGCCAGTTCGGCCGTTTTCAAAGAGATGGCGACCGAGGAAAGCGAGCATCGGCGGGTGCTTCTCGACCTCTACGTGGAGAAATTCGGCGAGCACATCGTGCTGGTGCGACGCCAGGACGTGCGCGGATTTGTGACGCGCAAGCCGGTCTGGCAAAGTACAACGCTGGGGCTGGACGTGGTGCGCAAGCAGGCCGCCAGCATGGAGGCGGAGGCGGCGAACTTCTATGGCCATGCCGCGGGGCGCAGCACCGATGCCTCCATCCGCAAGTTGTTGGGAGATCTGGCCGAGGTCGAGGCCGGGCATGAGATCACCGCCGATCGGCTGATGGAGAAGAACGTCACCGCGTCGGTAAAGGATTTGGAGGACGACACCGAACGCCGCAACTTCGTGCTGCGTATCGTCCAGCCGGCATTGGCCGGGTTGATGGACGGCTCAGTATCCACCTTGGCGCCGGTGTTTGCGGCCGTGTTCGCCACCGGAAATACCTGGGACGCCTTTCTGATCGGCATGGCGGCGTCGATCGGTGCCGGTATCTCGATGGGGTTCGCCGAGGCGCTGTCTGATAACGGGTCGCTGACCGGGCGTGGGGCGCCATGGATTCGCGGCGGCATCTGCGGGTTGGCGACGACCCTGGGCGGCGTGGGTCACACGCTGCCGTTCCTGATCTCGAATTTCAACACGGCCCTCACGGTCGCGATCTGCGTAGTGGTGGCGGAGTTGGCTGTCATTACATGGATCCGCTGGCGTTTCATGGACACGCCGCCGTTCTCGGCCGCGCTACAGGTCGGTTTCGGCGGAGCCCTGGTCTTCGCCACCGGCATTCTCATCGGTGGTGGTTAGGAACTTATTAATGTCGGACACCCTAAATTCGAACCGCTTGCACTATGACCACCGCACCATCGTTCTGCATTGGCTCACGGCCGCCCTGGTGGTGACGTTGTGGGGGCTGGCACAGGTAATCGATCTTTTCCCCAGCGCGGCACGTGTCTACCCGCGCTCGGCGCATATCTTGCTCGGCGTGACGCTTGTTATGGTCTATGTGTTGCGGGTGATCTGGCGCTACACCACAGGGCGCGCACTGCCGCCGGTGGACAGCGGAGTGATGAAGCTTGCGGCGAAGGCCGCGCATTATGGGCTGTATGTGCTGGTGGCGGCTACCCTGATCCTTGGGCTCAGCTTCGAGGCCGTGCGCGCAGACAATATCCTGAACTTGTTCCGCCTGCCGTCTATCGCCCCGGGGAACACGGTGTTGCGAAACTTTCTCGGCGATTGGCACGGCACAGCGGCCAATGCGATTCTGATCTTGGCCGGTGTGCACGCATCTGCCGCGCTGTTTCACCAATATGTGCTGAAGGACAATCTTATCGGCCGCATGCGCGGCTAACCTTGGAAATACAACCGTTTGTGGTGGGTGGGGTGCGCCTTGGCGCCACACTAAAACAGCGCGGCGAAACTCACGCCGCCGCTTGTTCGACCTTGCGCAGGATGCGCAGGAAATTACCGCCCCAAAGCGCTGCAATCGCCCCTGCGTCATAACCACGCTTGACCAGCTCGGCCGTCATCGACGGGCTTTCGGCGGCGTCTCGCCAATCCGTAAAACCCCCGCCACCGTCGAAATCCGAGGATATGCCGACATGGGCGAGGCCGATCCGCTTTACGGCATAGTCGATATGATCGACATAATCGGACGGGGTAATCTGCTCCGGCTTGGCGCCGGCCCGCAGAAAGCCGCTGACGGCGGTGATGTTGACCATGCCGCCGACATCGCGGAGCGCATCGAGCTGTTCGTCGTCGAGATTGCGTGGGTTGTCGCACAAGGCCTTGATGCAGGAATGCGTCGACATGACAGGCGTGCGAGAGGTTGCGGCGGCCTGCAGCATCGAGGCCTTCGAGACATGGGCGATGTCGATCACCAGCCCAAGCCGGTTCATCTCGGCGATCGCCTCGCGGCCGAGGTCGGACAGACCGCCATGCAGGGTGGCACCGTCGCCGAGATCGGCGCGCGGATTGGAGCTGTCGGCCAGCGCGTTGTGGCCGTTATGGGTCAACGTCATGTAGCGCGCGCCGAGCGAGGCGAATTTTGCCAGGCGCGAGACGTCGCCGGCTAGAGCGTGGCCGTTTTCCACGCAGGGGATGATGACGATGGCGCCGTCACGATGTGCGGCCTCTATCGCGTCGGCGGACGTGCAGACGCGGGCCTTGTCGGCACCCATCGTGTTAATGCGTTCGAGCATGCCGACCGCGCGGTCATAGGCCGCTTCGTGACCCTCTGGGGTGCGCGGGCCTTGCGGCACGTAAGCTGCAAAACACCCGGCAACCATATGCCCGCGCTGCATCTTCGGCAGATCAACCCGCCTTTTGGTATGATCGAGAAAATTCGGACCATCGGCCCACGGAATGTCAATATGGGTGTCGATGGTCAGAAGCGAAGCGTGCAGTACGATTGGATCGATCATCCTACCAGCGTCAACGGCCAGACCAATTTGGTCAACCCCATCCAAACTTAGCGTGGACGAAGTTCACCATCACGTTCCACAAGATCAGAACCCCACCATATCACCACCCTTAAGTTTCAAAATCTCCCTCGCTTCCGCCGGGGTGGCGATCTCCAAACTCAGATCCTGGAGAATCCGCCGGATCTTTGCCACCTGCTGGGCGTTGGACGTCGCCATCTTGCCCTTGCCGATATACAGGCTGTCCTCCAGCCCCACGCGCACATTGCCGCCCATGATGCCCGCCATGGTGCAAAAGCTCATCTGATGGCGGCCGGCGGCGAGGACGGACCACACATAATCGGACCCGAACAATTTGTTCGCCGTCTCGCGCATGAACACCAGGTTGCTGATATCCGGGCCGATGCCGCCGGTGATGCCAAAGATGGACTGCACGAAGAACGGCGGCTCGATCCAGCCTTTCTCGGCGCAATGGGCTAGGTTGTAGAGATGGCCGATATCGTAGCACTCAAATTCGAACTTCGTGCCACAGCCTTTGCCGAGTTGATCGGTGATCGATTCAATGTCGGAAAAGGTGTTGCGGAAGATGAAGTTGGTGGTGTTTTCGAGATAGGGCTTTTCCCAGGCGTGCTTCCACTTCTTGATCCGGGCGGCGGCGGCGGAAATGTTGAAGTTCATGCTGCCCATGTTGAGGCTGCACATTTCCGGCTTCGCCTTCAGAGGCGCTTCCAGCCGCTGCGCCACCGTCATGTTCAGCCCGCCGCCGGTGGTTATGTTGATCACAGCGTCGGTGGATTGCTTGATGACGGGCAGGAACTGGTCGAACACCACCGGGCTGGGCGTGGGCTCGCCGGTGATCGGGTCACGCGCGTGCAGATGAATGATCGCAGCACCCGCCTCCGCCGCCTCGATCGAAGCGCGGGCGATCTCATCCGGCGTGATCGGCAGCGCATCGGACATCGACGGCGTGTGGATCGCCCCGGTGATGGCGCAACTGATAATGACCTTGGACATGGCCCGCTCCCTTTGTGCTTCCTCGTTAAAACGAGTCTGCACGCCGCGAGCGTGGTTGGCTAGAGCATCACCCGGCCAATCGGAATCATCCGATCGGATAAAGAAGCTCTATAAATATAGACCTAGAAGCTTTCTCCGACCCCTATCGGTCGGAAAAAGCTCTAACCGTAGACCGCGTTCGGCAGCCACATGGCGATGCCCGGCACGAACGACAGGATCACTACGCCGATCGCCATCAGGATCACGAACGGAATGGTGCCGCGGATCACCGGGCCCAGACCGATATCCGGCGCGATGCGGTTGATGACGAAGATATTCAGCCCCACCGGCGGATGGATCAGACCCATTTCCATCACCACGGCCATGATCACGCCGAACCAGATCAGGTCGAATCCGGCGGCGCGCAGCGGCGGCAGGATGATCGGCGCCGT